>CAZVDW010000159.1:0-2253 GCA_964625645.1 uncultured Rhodospirillaceae bacterium | reverse complement strand
CTCGGCGAAGTGCCCGGTGCCGCCCTGGACGAACCCGACACTGACCCCTGACTCGGGGTCTTCGAGCAGCCCGATGTTCTTGATCGAGCCCGAGGTATTGCGCAGCTCGACCTCGATGCCCTGGCGCCCCAACACCTGGCGGTAGCGCTCGCCGAAGGCGTGATAGGCACCATCCGGGTGGCCGGTGGCCATGACGATATGCCGGGGCGGCGCCGGATCGACGAACTGGTAGGTCGCGCCCAACACCACCAACGCCACCACCACGGCGGTGCCATAGACCCGCAGCAGCTCCCAGCGCGTAATGCCCTCGTCTTTGTCGTCCCTCACCTGCCGCGACATATCCTGGCCCCTCCCGTCGTCGTCGCAAGTGTCATCCTAGCACCGTTTATTGTCTTGGCGGGTGGGCGCGCACGGCTTCCTCGTCGAGATCGGCACCCCAGCCCGGCCCGGTCGGCAGCACCAGGTGCCCGTCCTCGATCACCGGCGGCACGGTCACCAGATCGTCCTTCCACGGCACGTCGTCGATGTCGATCTCCATGATACGGAAATTCGGCACCGCGGCACAGAAATGCGCGCTCATCAGGGTCGACAGGTGCCCGTAGAAATTATGCGGCGCCACGTTGACCTCATAGGCCTCGGCCATGGCCGCGATCTTGACCCCCTCGGCAAGCCCGTTCCAGGGAATATCGACGATCGCCACATCGACCGCATAGGCCTCGAAGTACGGCTTGAATTCACGCCGTCCGTAGAGCGACTCGCAGCTCGCCAGCGGCACGCTTGTGCGCGTGCGGATGTCCCGCAGTGCGGCCGGGTCGAAGCTGTCGATCTCGACCCAGAACAGGCCGAGATCCTCCAGGGCGCGCACAACCTTCAGATAGCCCTCGGTCTTGAAGTTGAAATTGAGATCCACGAGGATATCGACGGCGTCGCCGCAGCCTTCGCGAATGGCCTGGATCTGATCGCGCAGGGCGTCGATCACCTCTCTCTCGGCATTGAGTTGCGGCGTCTCCGGCCCGCCGCCGAAACCCGGCATGTGGAGGCGAAAGCCGCCCTCCTCGGGCACATAGATATTGCATTTGAGGCCGGTCATGCCGCTCTCGCGCACCTCGCGCCCGAGCGCCACAAGATCGTCGCGGGTGCGCAGTTGCGGTTTGCCGAGACTCTCCGAATGGTGAATGCGGTAGGTGCCGCAATGGGACCAGTAGAGACGCAGCCGGTCGCGAACCGGGCCGCCGAACAGCGCGTAAACGGGCAGGCCGAGCGCCTTGCCCTTGATGTCGAGCAACGCGTTCTCGATCGCCGCGATGGCTTGTTGGATCATGCCCCCCGGCGCCTGGCGGGTGACGGCATAAAGATCGGCGGTTATGCGCTCGATCGGCCGCGGGTCGCGTCCCTTGATATCCTCGGCGAGGGCGAGGATGACCGCGCTCAGGCCACGGCTGCCGTAGCTCTCATTGTATTCCGAGTAGCCGACGATGCCCTCGTCGGTCGAGATCTTGAGAAACGAGAAGACGCGCCAGCCGGCATCGCAATGCAGATCCTCGATGGCCGTGATTTTCAATTTCCGTGCCCTCCCTGACGCGACGCGTTCGGCTTTGACTATCGCCTAGCATACCCCCAGCCTTGCGCCAAGGTGGACTGGCGGGGGTCGAATCCCCATGTTAGGGTCCGCCCGCCCGGCCGACGCGGGCCCAAATGCCAAGGAGGAACTTCGTTGGATAATCGTGAAACGCTGCGGCGCAGGCTGTTGAAGACCGCCGCCGGTATCGCCGCGGCAGTGCCTTTCGTGAAGCTGCCCCAGGCCTTGGCCGCCACTGACGATCCGAAGAAGATGCGCCCGCAAGAGGGCGATCATTTCATTCACCACAAAGGTGAGCACAAGGGGGAGATCGTCCGCGTTGAGGACCTTCC
Organism: uncultured Rhodospirillaceae bacterium; assembly: GCA_964625645.1. Lineage (GTDB taxonomy): Bacteria > Pseudomonadota > Alphaproteobacteria > UBA7887 > UBA7887 > UBA7887. Next base: position 342 of record CAZVDW010000159.1, on the reverse strand, counting down.
GCTCGGCGGCCCGCAGGTGGTTGCCTGGCCAGCAACGGCGGACGGCGAGATCGTCCGGCGCGGCTCGCGGCTCAATCAGGTGATGCTCGTCCGGCTCGACCAGGCAGCCATCGACGAGGATACGCTGCCCTTCTCGGCCGACGGCGTGCTTGCCTATTCCTCAGTCTGCACCCATCAGGGCTGCCCTGTCTCGGCCTGGCTGCCTGACAAGCGATGGTTCGCCTGCACCTGCCACGATTCCCAGTACGATCCGGCCGCCAAGGCCAAGGTCGTCAACGGGCCGGCGCCACGGCGTCTGGCGATACTGCCGATGCGCATCGACGACGGCATCCCGACGGCAGC
>CAZVDW010000158.1:0-4535 GCA_964625645.1 uncultured Rhodospirillaceae bacterium | reverse complement strand
ATCCCGCCCTCGATCGTGCTGATCCTGCTCGGCGACCAGATTTCCGCCGCCTATCAGCAGGCGCAGCTTGCGGCGGGTAACTTCGCGCCGGATCCGGTGTCCGTCGCCGATCTCTTCGTCGGCGCCCTGATCCCAGGCTTCGCCTTGGTGCTGCTTTATATTCTTTGGCAGTTCATCTATGCCTCCATCTACCCCGACCGCATGCCCTCGGTGCCGGCCGAGGAGCGCGCCGCGCTGAGCGGCGGGCAGCTGATGGGCCGGGTGCTGAAAGTGCTGCTGCCGCCGCTTCTGCTGATCGTGCTGGTGCTGGGCTCGATCCTGGTCGGCGTGGCGACGCCGACCGAAGCCGCCGGCGTCGGCGCCATGGGCGCGCTGCTGCTTGCCGCCATGCGGGGTCAGCTCACCTTGACCAATCTGCGCGATGTCATGCGCTCGACGGCGAAGGTGTCGTCGATGGTCTTCGTCATTCTCATCGGCGCGCAGCTCTTCAGCCTCGTCTTCCGCGGCTTCCAGGGTGACGAGATCGTGGCCGAGTTCCTGCACGGGCTGCCGGGCGGCGTCTTCAGCGCCATGTTGCTGACCATGGCGTTGATGTTCGTGCTCGGCTTCTTCCTCGACTTCATCGAGATCGTTTTCGTGGTCGTGCCGATCGTCGGCCCGGCGCTGCTCATGAACGACATCAGCCCGGTCTGGTTCGCCATCATGATCGCGGTCAACATCCAGACCTCGTTTCTGACGCCGCCGTTCGGCTTCGCGCTGTTCTATCTGCGCGGCGTAGCACCGCCCGAGGTCAAGACCACCGACATCTACCGCGGCGTCATCCCCTTCGTGATCATGCAGCTTGTCATGCTCGGCATCCTTGCCACCTTCCCGGCCATGGCCACCTGGCTGCCGAAGCTGGTCTACGGCTGATCGAACATCTCAGGCCTGATATCGCGTTGAGCCCGAATTACCCGAATGATTTGGATGCTGCGACGAAAACGGCGATAGAAGATTATGTAATTGCCGTGGGGAAAGCTACGCAGCTTTGCGCTCAGGTCGGAACGGTCGCGACCCATCTCAGGATTCTCGGCATAAACGAGACACTTCGCGTGAATTTCAGCGAGGAACGTGTCGGCGCGGCTCGGATTGTCGCCGGCGATGTACTGGCCGATCTGCTTGAGATCACTTTTGCCCTGAAGGCCAAAATGGACTTTCGCGGCCATCGTGCGGAGCTTACTTCGTTTCTTCCTTATCCAGCTCTTGCTCGATTTCGGCCATCAGTTCGTCAGGGTCGAACACCCCGCCGTAGCCGCTCTCGATACCCTCGCGGATCGCTTCTTTGAGCGCGGCGTATTTCAGCCGTTCATAGTCCTGAAAATCCTCATGCGACAGCATGACCACGTGCGGTCTGCCGTGCTTCTCTACGACCACGGGCTGCCGCAGCGCTTGATCCATGGCGCGCCCCGTCGACTGCTTGAGCTCGTTTGCGGAGATCGTTTTCATGTGCCTATCCTCTAGGACGAGACAAAGTCCCGAATATCGTAAATTGGCCGAAACAGACATTTTAGACGATTCGAGCACAATTGACCAATTCTCTGCCGAAGGTGGTCTACGATTGATACTCGACCTTGTCGTGATGGAGGAAGCCGCGGCAGATGGCGTCCGGCGCATCGCTGGGCAACTGTTGGTAGAGGCGAAGCTCCAGGACCACTTCCTCAAGCAAATGGTCGGCCAGCTCGCTCGAGGTGTCGTCGTCGGTCCACGGCTCCTCGATGCCGAAGGTGCGTTCGATGAAGCTGCGGGCACGGTTGAGCTGGCTGCCGCCGGCGGTTGTCTCGGAAACGAGGAGTTCCTCGCGCATCCTGGCCATCACCGTGCCGCAGGTCTCGGCCGAGCGAAATTTACCTTGCGCCAGCGCGACGCCGACCAGCACCAGCTTGCCGCTTTCGCGGTGGGCCAGGGGGTAGCCGTAGCGGTAATCGACGGCCGGATATTTCAAGCTGTAGCTCTCGAAATCGTCGCCGTAATCCGACAGGTCGTAGGTATAGGACCAGAGCGGGCTCTCGATTCTGTTGAGCAGCCTCTCGAGCTTGACGAAGCCGACATCGAAGGCGCTGGCCGGGCGCTTGCGCAGCAAGTCCAGGGCGCTGATCTCCTGGGCCGCTGCACTGCCGCCGATAAGTGCGCAGAGCAGTAATACCAACGTGCACTGATAGAAACCCATTTGACCGCACGATTTTCGCCGCTGGCTAGGAGCGGGGCGCGCCGTCGTGCGACCCCACGTCAAGCGGCCCGCGACGACGCCAGCGGCGAAAATCGTGCGGCCTGCGGTGGCCCGAGGCGGCCTTCCGGAGGCGTCGCGACGCTTGAACGATGTCCCCGCATCGCCCGGCGCGCCGCTCCTACCCGGAAAGCCGCCTCGGGCCATCAAATGGGTTCCTATCCGTGCGCGTTGGTATAAGGCCACAGGGACAAGGAGGCGGGCCATCTCAGCTCAGCGACCGGTTGTTCATGTAGCCCTGCTCGGCATAGGGCGCGCGCTTCATGGCCTCGGTGCGGAAGCTCCACCAACTGTCGAAGATGCGCTTGGCAAGGTCTCCTTCGGCGGCGGTCTCGTGCACCACCTCGACAGAGTTGGCGAAGGCGGCTTTGACAACGTCGTCGGGGAAGTTGCCGATCGTCACGCCGTGCTCCTCGACCAGGACCGTTTGCGAGATGTTGTTGCCGGCGGTGAACTCGCTCACGGTGTAATTCGCTTCCGCCGTGCAGGCGGCCTCGACGATGGCGCGCAGATCGCCTGGCAGGGCATCGAATTTCTCTTTCGAGACCATCACCTCGATCGACGATGAGGGCTCGTGGAAGCCGGGGCCGTAATAGAACTTGGCGATCTTGTGGAAGCCGAAGGCGAGATCGTTCCACGGCCCGACCCACTCGGTGGCGTCGATGACGCCCGATTGCAGCGCCGGCATGATCTCGCCGCCCGGCATGTTGACCGCGGTCACACCCATGCGGTTGACGACCTCGGCGCCAAGGCCCGGAATACGCATCTTCAGGCCGTTGAGGTCGGCCAGCGAATTGATCTCCTTCTGGAACCAGCCGCCCATCTGCACGCCCGAGCCGCCGGCCAGGAAGGCCTTGAGGCCGAAGCCGGCATAGAGCTCGTCCCACAAAGCCTGGCCGCCACCGTGGTGAATCCAGCCCGAATGCTCCTGCTGGGTCAGCCCGCCCGGCACGGTGCAGAAGAATGGCGTGCTCTTGTGCTTGGCAACCCAATAATAGGCCGCGTCATGGCTCATCTCCGCCGTGCCTTCACGCACTGCGTCGAAAGCCTCGAAGGCCGGCACCAGCTCGCCGGCGGCATAGAGGCGCACAGTCATCTTGCCGTCGGACATGGCGCCGATGCGGTCGGCGACGCGCTGAGCGCCGGTGCCGAGGCCGGGGAAGTTCTTCGGCCAGGTCGTAACCATTTTCCACTCCACCGCGCCGCTGGCGGCGGCCGGCGCCTGGCCGGGCTGCTCGGGCGTACCTGCCACCATGGGCTCGGGCTTGTTCGCCGTCGCCAGATATGTCGCGCCACCGGCGACCACGGCGCCTGTCGCGGCACCAATGAGAAAATCGCGTCGAGATGCCATGGGGTCTTCCTTTTCGGCTACAGGTTTCGTTGGTTGAGCGCGCCTTGCTCGGTAAATGGTGCGAGCGCCGCCACTTGGCCACGGAAGCGCGACCAGTCGTCGTAGATGCGACGGTTGATTTGGCCCGCCTCGGCGGTCTCCGCGACCACGTCCTCGGAGATGCGGCGCAGCTCGCGGATCACGCTGTCAGGCATGGCTGTGGGCTCGATGCCGTGCTTCTGGCGTAAGGCGATGAGCGAGGCCGTATTGCCGGCCGTGAACTCGGACAGCATGCGTTGGTTCTCCGCCGCCGCGGCCTGCGAGACGATCGTCTGCAAGTGTGCCGGCAGCTCTTCCCAGAGCGCCCGGTTGACCATCAGCTCGAGCGTGGCGCCGGGCTCCTGGAAGCCCGGGCCGTAGTAATATTTGGTGATCTTATGGAAGCCGAAGGCGAGGTCGGTCCAAGGGCCGGCGAATTCCACCGCATCGATCACGCCGGATTGCAGGCTGGGCATGATCTCGGCGCCGGGGATGGTGACCGAGACACCGCCGGCCCGGTTGATCACCTCGCCGGCAAGCCCGGGGATGCGCATGCGCAGGCCGGAGAGGTCGTCGAGGCTCTCGATGGGGCGGTTGAACCAGCCTCCCATCTGGGTGCCGGTGTTGCCCGCGGCGAAAGCCTTGAGGCCGTATTCGCCATAGATCTCGTCCCACAACGCCTGGCCGCCGCCATAGTCGAGCCAGGCGTTCTGCTCCTGCGCGACGAGGCCCGCGGGGACCACGGCGAAAAAGGCGAAGCTCTTGTTCTTGCCGACCCAATAGGCGGCGCCGGCATGGCCCAACTCCGCCGTGCCCTCGCGCACGGCATCGAATATCTCGAAAGCGGGCACCAGCTCGCCAGAGGCATAGAGCTTGACCTCGAGCGCGCCCTCGGACATCCGC
>CAZVDW010000157.1:0-5946 GCA_964625645.1 uncultured Rhodospirillaceae bacterium | reverse complement strand
ATCGCCCCCGACGTCCATTACACCCTGACCGAGTTAGGCGCCAGGAAACGCATGAAAAGCGACTATGACGTTGAGGATTTCGAGCATTTTTACGAGATGGTTCGCGCGAATATTCCCGAGCCGTCGCCAGTGGAATAACTGACCGTCGACAGCGGCCGGGCTTGAACCACTAAGGCGTGTTGCCGCGGCCGTCCCGTCCGAGCGGATAGGCGCCGGGCTCTTTACTGAGGGGCAACAGGAAGAGATTTCCCAATTGCAACCGTTTCGGGTCGCGAAACTGGGCCAGGCCGATTGTCATGCCGATCTGACCGGCGGCGGGCTGGGCGCGGTAGGTGCCGAGAAGGCGATCCCAAAAAGGCAGGTTGAAGCCAAAATTGCTGTTGGTTTCGGCGGCGACGACCGAATGGTGAACGCGGTGCATGTCGGGCGTGACCACGAACAGTCGTAAAATCCTGTCGACCCGCTCAGGAATGGCGATATTGCCGTGGTTGAACATGGCGGTGGCGTTCAACAGCACTTCAAAGATGATGACGGCCGTCACGGCCGGTCCGAGGGCAACCACGACTCCCATCTTTATCGCCATCGACAGCACGATCTCGACCGGGTGAAAGCGCGCGCCCGAGGTTACGTCGAGATCGAGATCCGCGTGGTGCACCATGTGCAATCGCCACAGCGCCGGCACGGCATGAAAGAGCACATGCTGCAGGTAGATGATGAGGTCGAGAAGGACGACAGCGAAGACGATTTCGAGCCATGGCGGCGTCAGTTCGAGCTCGGCCGAGATCGATATTGGGACCCAGCGAAACAGGGCGGCGAGCTCAGGTCGCCGGGGCAAAGCCGTACCGCAAAAGCCCCCTCGATGCCGGCGGCGGCAAGCCGGGCGCGCAGCGTCGGCCCGACATGTTCGTCGACGGGGCCGACGACGACGCGATGGTAGGTTACGCCGGCCATATTGATCCGGGCCACTTCGGCAGGCAGACCCCGCAGGCCCCTTGCGACGTGGTTCGCATCGTTGGCATCGGTAAAGCTCGAGACCACGACATACGGTTGCGGCATTTGCCGCTCGGCAAAAGGTGGCGTCCCCGGGATGTCCAGCCGCACCGATCCGCGCGCCGCCTCGCCGCCATAGACGGTCCAGAGGGCACTGTGGCCAGGCTCGGCGACACCGCTGGTCACGGTGGCGTCGCTATATGGCTGGCCGTCAGGACGGCATACGGGTTTGCTGCTCAGGGACCGCGCGAGGTCGCAATCCTGGCCGGTAATGGCGCTTAACCCGTGGCCGTTGATCGACTTGCCCGTAATCGCCAGCGTGGCGCCATCCAGGGCGACCCTCGCCAAGGTGGCGGCAGGCTCCGCGCCGCATGCGCTAAGCCCTATTGCGGCAAGGACGGCCAGGCATTGTTGGCGCAGCATGGCTTGCCCGACCCTAAATCGCCTGATAGCGCGCCCTGGCGCCGCGCTCGATCGCCGCCGCCGCCAGTCTGTCCACGTGCAGGCTGTGGCGCAGCAGCTCCAGCAGCCGCGCCTCCTCTTGGGCGACAGTGGCGTCCGCGGCCGCGACGTCACAGGCGAGGGCATAGGCGGTCTCGCCGAGGCGGGCCGGCAAGGCGCTGGTTATCAGATCAAGCACGGTCTCCAAGCCATCCGCGCCACCGAGAACGTCGGCGCAGGCCTCCGCTTCAGCGGCCAATCGCCCGTCGTCGTAGCCTTCGAACGCCGGCAATGTGTGCACGCTGTCGCCGATACGGCCAAGCTCCGCATCGGTCATGTCGCCATCCGCGGCGGACATCAGCACCATGGTGTATATCAAGGCCGTATCCGGTTGCAGCATTACCACCTCATGCCAAAGCCAAAGGATCTGCGGGTTTATTCCTATCCGGGGCGCCCCGTCAACTCGTCGGCGCCCGTGGCTGCCAGAAACAATCTAGTGATCTCGACGGCTTCGGCAAGCCCGACCCGGCTTGCCTCGACGCCTTCCGGGAAGGCCGACATGAGGCGGCTCGGGGTGGCGGCATCAAGCAGCACGAAGACGCCCAGATCGTCGCCACGGCGCAGCAATCGGCCATAGGCCTGTCTGAGGCGCATGCGCACGATGCGATCGTCGTAGCCGCGGCCGCCGAAATTCTTCCTGCGAGCTTTGTGCAATATGTCCGGGCGCGGCCAGGGAACCCGATCGAAGACGATCAGGCGCAAGGCATCCCCGGGCACATCGACGCCGTCGCGCAAGGCATCCGTGCCCAACAGACAGGCGTGCCGCTCGGCGCGAAAGATATCCACCAATGTCGAGGTGTCCATGGCGTCGACATGTTGGCCAAGAAGTGTGAGGCCGGCCTTTTCCAAGGGCGCGCTCAAGCGTTGATGAGCCTGGCGCAGGCGCCAAATCGCCGTGAAAAGGCCGAGGGCGCCGCCGCCCGCGGCGACGAACAGGGCGCGATAGGCAGCGGCAACCTGGTTGGGATCGTCGCGCTTGACATCGCTCACCAGCAGCACGCGGGTGCGCCCGGCCTAGTCGAAAGGAGAGGCGACGGCAGCGCGAAACGGCGGCTCGTCCAAATGACTGGCGCCGGTCAAGGCCGCGGCCGCCTGCCAGTCCGCTTCGTCATCGCCACTGCGGTCGCGCAGCGTTGCCGAGGTGATGAGACTGCCATGGGCCCGCCTCAGGACGGCCTGGGAAAAAGGCTCGCCGGGGTCGATCCAATGCCGGCGCATGCCGACATCCCGGGTATGGCCGTCGCGGCGCTCGACGGCAAACCAGTCCACGAAGGCCTCCGGCGCGTCCCCCGACAGCGACTTGAGCATGGCCCGCCAGGGTGCGATCAGATCCTGGCGCCGCCGCCGCAGGGACATTGCCGTGGCTTCAAGGCGAATGCGAAGGCTGGTGTCGAGACTGTCCGCCTCGCTGTCCAGGCGGGCGGAAAACGCCTTCTGCAGCTTTTCCATCGGCGCCGCCAGCGAGGCCAGTGCCAGATCGAGAGCCTCGGCGGCCTCTATCAGGCCCCCGACAGGCGGTCTCGCAGCCGCTTCCAGGCTGTAGCCGCCGGGGTTGGTGGTGGTGCGGGCGCGGACCTGGGCGTGAACCGAGGCGAGAAACGCCTCTGTCGGCCCCTGCGGCTCGCCGTCGGCTATGCGCCGCAGCCAGCCGTCTTCGGGCAGCACGCGGGCCGCGGCCAAAACCTGGGTCAAAGCACTGGCCGCTGCATCATTTCCCTCCACCAGATCGCCGGCGCGGCGCGCCAGGCCGCGCGCCCGGCCTCGCCTTGTGCTCTCCGCACCGCGCAGCCAACGCCGCAATTCGCGCGTCTCCAGGCCCGACAGATGGGCGGCGAAGGCGCTGTCGGCAGCGTCGAAAAGATGATGCCCCTCGTCGAGCACGTAGCGCGGCTCGGCCTCGCCGCCGGCCGCCAGGGCCATGACGAGAGCATGGTTGGCGATGACCAGAGCGGCGTGCCGGGCCTTGCGCGCCGAGCGCTCGATGAAGCATTTGCGCCAGTGAGTGCAGGCGGAATAGACGCATTCGCCGCGGCGGTCGCTGAGGCGGCCGGCGCCACGCACCAGCTCGCTCAGCCAGCCGGGAAAGTCGCCGCCGGCCATGTCGCCGTCGCGGCTGCGCTCGGCCCAGCGCGCGATCAGGCCCAGGCTGACGCCGCCGCCGCCGATGCCGGGCAGGGTGGGCGCCGCGCCGCGCTCGACCGCGTCGCTGAAATTGAGCAGGCAGAAATAGTTCTCGCGGCCTTTGCGGACGACGACCTTGGCGGCCTTGGTCTCGGCATCGGGGTAGAGGCGATCGAGCTCGCGATCGATCTGGCGTTGCAGGTTCTTGGTATAGGTGGAGAGCCACACCGTGCCGCCGTTCTTGTCGGCCCAGACGCTGGCCGGCGCGATATAGCCAAGCGTCTTGCCGACGCCGGTGCCGGCCTCGGCCAGCACCACGCGCGGGGCATCCTCGTGGTCGCGCGGGCGGAAGGCGAAGGTGACGGCCGAGGCATAATCGGCCTGTTGCGGCCGCGCCTCGGCGCCCGGGCCGAGCAATGCCGCGAGGCGGGCGCGGGCTTCGTCGGGCTCCACCGCATAGGCGCCCGGCGGCGGCTCCGGCGCCATATCGCTCCATTCCGCTATGCGGTTCCAGATATCGAGCCGCGAGGCCGGCACCGCGGCGCCAAGCGCCAGCACCGTGGCCGCGCCCCAGGGCCAGCCATGGTCGGCCATGCGCCGCGCCACGGCGCTGGCGCCCTCGGCATCGGGATAGTCGGGGCGGGCAAGCTCGGCGAGCAGGGTCAGCGCGGCCTCGCGCAGGGCCAGCGCCTGCTCGGCGGCGCTCTCGGGCAGGGCCAGCCCGGCCGCGGCGGCCAGGCCGCGTGGCGTGGGAACGCAAAACTGGGCGGGGCGGGTAAAGGCGAACAGCTCCAGCACATCGAAGGCGACGAAAGGACCGCCTGACAGCCGTGCCGCCGTCGCCGGCATGTGGCAGACCATGGCCGGCCCGTCGCGCAGCCGCGCCAGCGCCGCCTTGGCCGATATCTCCTCGACCGAGCCGTCGGCGTTCAGCCAGACCGCGCCCGTGGCCGTCGCCACCAGGGCGGGCACCGCAGGCAGCAGATCGGCAGGGCGAACGGAGCGGCGCTGAGGCATGGCGGCAGTATAGGGGAGGGCCGGCGGCGCCGCGCCCATTGAAATCGCCGTCGTAAGGGTACATTTTATTCTTACTTCCTTACTTAAGGAGAGCGCCATGCTTGCCAAGCTGACGTCGAAAAACCAGCTGACCCTGCCCAAGGCGGTGCTGTCCGCTTGCCGCGAGGCCGAGTATTTCGAGGTGACCGAGGAGAACGGCCGTATCGTGCTGACGCCCGTGCGCCTCAATCGCGCCGCTGCCGTGCGCGCCAAGCTGGCCGATCTCGGCATCAGCGAGGACGACGTGGCCGATGCCGTGTCCTGGGCGCGCGAGGGGGCGCGGCGCGCCGAATGACCCGGCCGCGCCTGGTCATCGATACCAACGTCCTGCTTTCGGCGCTGCTGTTTCCCGCCGGCTCGCTGTCATGGCTGCGCCTGGCCTGGCAATCGGAGAGCGTCCGCCCCCTGGCCAGCCGCGACACCGCGGCGGAGCTGATCCGGGTTCTGGCCTATCCCAAGTTCCGCCTCACGGACGACGAGCGCGAGGATATGCTGGGCGAATATCTGCCCTGGTGCGAGACGGTCGCGGTTCCGGATGCAATTGAAACACCCGACTGCCGCGACCCCTGCGACCGGCCGTTCCTGGCCCTGGCCCTGGCCCTGGCCGCCAAGGCCGACGCGCTGGTGACTGGCGACAAGGACCTGCTGGCCCTGGCGGAAGTGTTCAGCGTGCCCATCCTCACCCCGGCGGCGCTGCGCGAGCGGCTGGCCGATCAAGCCAGCACGGACAAGACCGAGGGGCACTGAGGACGGTCCCCGACCCGGTTCGCCGGCATCACAGCAGCCGCACGGTCTCGCGGTCGACGGTCTCGCGGAAATCGGGGCGCAGGTCGTCGCGAATGACCACGTCGGTCTCGTGCCGGAAAAGCTCGCACAGAAAGACCCGCAGCCCGGCGAGGTCTATCAGGGAGAATTTCTGCTGGGGTGCGACATCGATGACGATGTCTATGTCGCTGTCCACCCCGGCATCGCCACGCGCCAGCGAGCCGAACAGGCCGAGGCCGATGACGCCGCGGGCGCGGAGCTCAGCCGCATGTTCTTGGACAAGGGAGACGATCTGGTCACGTTCCATGGGGCTCAGTCACCCGCAAGCGGCCTCTCGCGGCAAGTCTCGCAGCGCTGCGGGAAGCTATGCCGCGCGATTGACGCGCGCCATCGCTACGCCTACACACAGCGCCATGTCCGACATCAACGAGATTGCCCGCCACAGCAATGCTTGGCCCTTCGTGGAGGCGCGCCAGCTGCTCGACCGGGTCGGCGGCCAAGCGCCGGCCAAGG
>CAZVDW010000156.1:0-3189 GCA_964625645.1 uncultured Rhodospirillaceae bacterium | reverse complement strand
CATGAGAAAGGCCGGCCAATAGACAGCGTGAAAACGCAATATGTCCTTGCCGACGATATGCACGACCTCCGGCCAGAAGGTCTTGTAAGCCTCGGCGTCGGAATCGGGATAGCCGACCGCGGTCAGGTAGTTGGTGAGCGCGTCCAACCAGACATACATGATGTGCTCGTCGTCGCCCGGCACCGGCACGCCCCACTTGAAGCTGGTGCGCGAGATCGACAGATCCTGCAGGCCGCCGCGGATGAAGCTCAGCACCTCGTTGCGCCGGCTTTCGGGGAGGATGGCGTCGGGATTCGCTTCGTAATGGGCCAGCAGAGGCTCCTGCCATTTCGACAGGCGAAAGAAATAGCTCGGCTCCTCGACCCACTCCACCGGCGCCCCGGTCGGCGCCAGCTTCTCGCCATCGGCGCCCCTGATGAGCTCTTTCTCGGCGAAATAGGCCTCGTCGCGCACCGAATACCAGCCGTCATATTTGTCGAGATAGATGTCGCCGGCCTCGGCCAGTGCCGACCAGATGCCCTGGCTGGCCGCCGCGTGGCGTGGCTCGGTGGTGCGGATGAAGTCGTCATTGGCACAGCCGAGCACGCCGGTCAGGTCGCGAAAGTGCTGCGAGACCCGGTCGGTGAAGGCCTGCGGCTCCTCGCCCGCCGCGGCGGCTGATTTCTCGACCTTCTGGCCATGCTCGTCGGTGCCGGTCAGGAACATGACCTCACGGCCGTCGAGGCGCATGAAGCGCGACAGCGCGTCGCAGGCGATCGTCGTGTAGGCGTGCCCGAGATGGGGCACGTCGTTGACGTAATAGATAGGCGTCGTGACGTAGTAGGCGGTCGATGCCGGCATGCGCGAGCTCTCCTGCTGCTGCGGCGACCGTTCAGGCGCGTGCGTTGCGTTCCAGTGCAGCGAAAACGCCCAGTACGATCTGCTTGCGGTCGAGATTGACCCGGCCGGCGCGCGCCGCGAGGTCGCTGACCTTTTCCCATAGCTCCAGCCATTGATCAAGATCGCGCGCGGCCAGCAGGCGCTGCGCGGTCTGGGCTTCTCCGGGCACCAGCTCGGCAAAGGCGGTTCCCCGCGCGGCACTGCCGACCAGCCGCGCCAACCAGTCGCCCAGCAAGGCCATGGCCTGGGCGAAGGCGTCCTCAGCTCCGCGCCGCGCCAACTTGTCGCCAAAGCCGTGCAGGGTCTGGGCATCGATTCCGGGCGCGCCGGCGATCAGGCCGACAAGCTCGCGGTACAGCGCCATGCCACCGGCTTCCGCCAGCGCCAGGGCACGGCCGGGAGAGCCTTCGGCCAATTGCGCCAGGCCGGCAATATCGGCGGCCTCGAGGTCAGGCTGCCAGCCCCGCAGCAAGTCGGCCACCCTGTCGTCGTCGAGCGGCGTCAGCGCAAGGCGCCGGCAGCGGCTGCGCAAGGTCGCGCCGACCCGGCCGGGGACGTGGCAGACCAGCAGCAGCAGCGAGCGCGGCGGCGGCTCCTCGACAAGCTTGAGCAGGGCATTGGCGGCATTGCGATTGAGCTCGTCGGCGGCATCGACCACGGCGACGCGCCAGCCGCCCTCACCCGCCGTCAACGCCAGGAAACCGCCCAGACGCCTGGCATCCGGGACGACGATCTCGCCGCGCTGCTTGCCCTTGGCATCGAGGCCACGCTCCAAGGTGAGAAGATCCGCGTGCCCGCCCGAAGCCACCCGGCGGAAGACCGGGTCCTGCGGGTCGAGCCAAAGACCGTCACCGCCAGCGCCTGCGAGCAGCGAGCTCTGGGCCGCGCCGCCCGCCAGCACGAAGCGCGCGAAACGAAAGGCAAGCGTCGCCTTGCCCACGCCTTGCGGTCCGCTGATCAGCCAAGCATGGGCCAGGCGGTCCGATTCGAAGGCCGCGCGCATGGTGGCTTCGGCCGCCCCATGGCCGATCAGATCCGGGTTCGCCCGCGGTGGCGGGATCTCGCTGTCAGTCATCTTGCACGCATCCCCGGATCGCGGCGGCAACGGTTTCTTCATCACCGCCGGCATCGATGACGACACAACGCCCCGGCTCGCGCGCGGCGATATTCTGAAAGGCCCGGCGCAGCGCTTCGTGAAACGCCACCTCGCGGCTTTCGTAACGGTCTGCGCCGCCTTGCCGGCGCGCACGCGGCAGGCTCTCGGCGACAGCCAAATCGAGCACCAGGGTCAGATCGGGCATCAGCGCGCCGACGGCAAGCCGGTGCAGGCATTCGATAACGGGACGGCCGAGCCCCATGGCGAGGCCCTGATAGGCCATGGTGGAATCGCTGAAGCGGTCGCACAGCACCCAGGTACCAGCGGCCAAGGCCGGCGCGATGACACACCGCACATGCTCGCGGCGCGCGGCGAAATGGAGCAGTGCCTCGCTCATCGCATCCAACTGGTCGGCATCACCATCGAGCAACAGGGCGCGTATCGTTTCGGCGGCGGGCGTACCGCCCGGCTCGCGCGTCGCAAGCACGGTGATGCCCCGCCCTTGCAGCCAAGCGGCAAGCCGCCGGCATTGGGTGGACTTGCCGGTCCCCTCACCGCCTTCGAACGTGATGAAGCGGCCGCGGCCCGCCGCGGCCACGGTCATGGCGCGGGCGCGCCGAAAACGATGTAGTCGAGAGCGGAGAACAGACGGCCGAAGAGGCCGAGCCGGGTCACGTCGTGGGCCGAGGTGAGTGAAATTCGCCGCGACGGCATATCCGGCGCCTCGATCACCAGGTTGGCAATGACGTCGCCTGCGGCGATGGGCGCGGGCACGGGCGAATCATACTCCACCGTGACAGCCAGCTTTTTGCGCGCCTGGCGGCTGAGGGTGACGACGACATCTTCCCTGATGACCAGCGACACATGCGGCTCCGTGCCGAGCCAGACTTCCGCCTGCTCGACCTCCTCGCCGGCCTCGAACAGGCCGTAGTTCTTGGTCTCGCGGAAACCCCAGTTGAGCACGCGCTCGGCCTCCAGGGCGCGGGCGCGGGCACTTTCCATGCCGTTCAGCACCAGGATCAGGCGGCGGCCGTCGCGCTCGGCGGTGACCGTAAGGCCGAAGCCGGCCGCCTGGGTGTGTCCCGTCTTCATGCCATCGACACCGAGGTCCTTGTAGAGCAGCGGATTGCGGTTGCTCTGCTCTATGTCGTTATAGGTGAAGGTTTTTTCGGCGAAGAGCGGGAAGTATTCAGGAAAGTCTTCGATGATCAGCC
>CAZVDW010000155.1:0-5886 GCA_964625645.1 uncultured Rhodospirillaceae bacterium | reverse complement strand
CGTTGAAATCATGCGCCGGGGTGATCTTCACGGCGCCCGTGCCTTTCTCGGGATCGGAATAGGTGTCGCCGACAATCGGCATCAGGCGCCCGACCAAGGGCAGAACGACGTTCTTGCCGATCAGGGCACGATAGCGCGGGTCCTCCGGATGGACCGCCACGGCGGTGTCGCCCAGCATCGTCTCCGGACGTGTCGTGGCAACGGTTATATATTTATTTTCAGTATCTTCCAGAGGGTATTTAAAGTGCCATAGATGGCCGTCCGCGGGCCGCTGCTCGACCTCGAGATCGCTGATCGCGGTGAGCAGCTTGCAGTCCCAGTTGACCAGGCGCTTGTCGCGATAGATCAGTCCTTCGCGGTGCAGGCGCACGAACACCGTGCGCACCGCCTGGCTCAGGCCTTCGTCGAGGGTGAAGCGCTCGCGGCGCCAATCGGGCGATGCGCCGAGGCGCTCCAGCTGTTTGAGAATGGCGCCGCCGGATTCCGCCTTCCAGGCCCAGACCTTCTTGAGGAACCCCTCGCGCCCCAGGTCGCGGCGATTGACGCCGTCCCGCTGCAACTGGCGCTCGACGACCATCTGTGTGGCGATGCCGGCATGGTCCATGCCGGGCTGCCAGAGCGTGTTGCGGCCCTTCATGCGCCAATAGCGGGTCAGCACGTCCTGCAGGGTCATGGTGAGGGCGTGGCCGATATGCAGGCTGCCGGTCACGTTGGGCGGCGGCATCATGATGGCGAAGGGCTGCCCGGGGGCTGCGGGATCGGCATCGAAGGCAGCGGCCTCGCGCCAGCGCGCGGCGATACGGCCTTCCACCTGGTCCGGGTGATAGGTTTTGTCGAGCATTGGCGGTCGGGGCTCCCGAACGGCAAGACCGCGCCCGTGGCGCGGCCTCGCGTGATGGTGTGGCGGCGGGACCGTGGCGGCCCCGGCCAAAGTCGGCCTTAGCGCTTGACCTGATCGCCGATACGGCGGATCTCGGCGCGCACAAGGCTTTCAACCATGCCCGGCAGGTTACGGTCAAGCCAGTCGCGCAACATGGGGCGCATGATCTCGGCGGCCAGACGCTCGACCGTGATACCGCCGATGTCGCGCAGCGGCGGCTCCATGCCTTCGGCGAGCGAGCTCAGCGATTCCACCGCCGCCGCAGCAGCGGCCGGAGACACCAGCTCTTCCTCCTCCTCGGCCGCAGGCTCTTCCAACACCGGCTCGGGCTCGGGCTCGACGGTATCCGTCAACTCCAGGAAATCATCGCCTTCGGGCTCGGGTTCCGGTTCGGGCTCGGGCTCAGGCTCGGGTTCCGGTTCGGCAGGGGCATCGAACATGGCGTCGATATCGCTCTGCTGATTCTCTTCCCCCGCCTCTTCCTCTACCGCTTCCGGCTCCGGCGCCGCTTCCTCAGCCGCGCCTTCCTCCCCCTCACCATCATCGGAAATGATGCGGCGGATCGAAGACAGGATCTCCTCCATCGAGGGTTCCTGTTGGCCTTTGTCCTCAGTCACTGCCATAGGACATTCCTTCGCGTTGCTTGCCGCAGCCTATACCAGAGAAGCGCAATATCGAAGCTGCCGATGCCATCATGCAAACGCCGCCATATCCCGCTCTCGCCATCACCATAGAAAGCCGGGGTTAATGGCAACTTAATGCCGACAACACAAAGCGCGTGGGATAACAGCCTCTTACAGGGCGGTATTGATGTGCCGAGGCCAATCCGGCCTAGTCCCACCCGAAATCAAGGACATCCACGCCGTCATAATCGTCGCCAAAGCCGATCCATTTGTCGACGACGTCATCGTAGTGGCCGGACGGGTCGTACAAAGCCACCGGAAGCCTGAGCGCGCCGGCGGTCATGCCGCCGCTCACTTCCGTCAAGCGGAAGGCTGCCACCGCGGACTCGGATTCGGCCCGCACCAAGGCCACCCGGGCCTCGAACAGCTCCTGTTCGGCATCGAGCACGTCAAGCACGGTGCGGGCGCCGACATCGGCCTCCTGACGCACGCCTTCGAGCGCAATCTCGTTGGCGTTGACGGACGATTCCAGGGCGCGAATGCCGGCCTCGGCCGCATTGAGCTCCTCCCAGGCCTGCTCGGCGGCCTCACGCACCGCGCGCCGCGCATCGTCGAGCTGGCGGCGGCGCTGAACCGCCGTCTGCCGCAGCTCGCGCACGCGCGAATATTCCGCGCCCGATTGATAGAGCGGCACGGTCACATTGGCCACGATCTGTGCCGTGTCCGACTCCTCGAAGAACGAGTTGGGGTCCCAGCTGCGCTGCAAGGCGCCATCCAGGCTCAGCTGCGGCATCAAGGCCGCGGCCGCCGCGCTGATATCGAACAACGCCGCGCGCTCGCCAAAACCGGCGCTGATGATGTCGGGATTGCGTTGCGCCGCGAACGCCAACGCTTCGTCCTCATTGGCTGGCAGGGGCAAGAAAGCCTCGAGATCGGGGAAGGACAGCTCGCCGGGCAGAGAGCCGACGCTACGCTGATAGTCGGCGCGCGAGACTTCCAGATTGCCCTCGGCGCGAATGCGCTCGGCCGCCGCATCGGCCAAGCGCGCCTCCGCCTGCGCAACATCGGTGCGCGTCACCTCGCCGACCTCGAAGCGGTCGCGGGTGGCTTGCAGCTGGCGTTCGAGAACCTGCTCGTTGTTGATGCTGAGCCCGACCACGGACTGATCCCGGACCACGGTGATATAGGCGGTGGCGGTCTCCAGCAGCACCTGCTGCTCGACCGCGACCAGAGTGGCACGCGCCGCGAAAACCCTGTTCTCCGCCGCCTCCGTCTCGGCCTCGGTCGCGCCACCGCGCCACAGCGGTTGCGACAAGGTCAATCCGGCGGCGGCCGGAAAAGTGCTGCTGCTGCTCGACACGCCGGTGCCGAGGGTGTTGTTCTGATAGCGCCTGCCGACATTGCCACTGATGCTGACCGTCGGCCGCCAGCCCGACTGGGCGCGGGACACGCCCTCGTCCACGGCGCGCAGGGCCGCCCGCTCGGCAAGCAGGCGCGGATCGCCGGCATAGGCGCTGGCAAGCGAATCCTGCAGGCTCTGTGCGCTTGCCGCGCCCGATATCGCCGTTAGCGCCAGGGCCGATACCACCACCTTGGCAAATCCGTGCCTGCTCACGATCGCATCCTCCCTGCGCGGCCACGCCGTCTCAAAATACGAATCCCCGGGGCGCCCCGAACCCCGCTAAAGCCGGCAATGCCGCATCGAACAATACCCGCGAGGAAACCACCCCGCCGACACGTGTGAACAATGTGGCCTGCCCCATATGCCCGCGTCGCCCCGCCATGGGCCGCGACACGACCGCGGCCAGACGACCGCCTTCGGCCAGCTGGCCGAGGATCGCTTCGGGCACGGCCGCGACGCCGCCGCCGATCAGAATGACATCGTAGGGCGCCTGATCCGGGCAACCTCCGGCCAACTCGCCCTCGATGAAGACCACATTGTCGATATCCAGGGCAGGCAAGGCCTCGCCCCCGATTGCGCTCAGCTCGACATCGTATTCAAGGGAGATCACGGTTCCCGCGAGCCGGCCCAGGATGGCGCTCGAATAGCCGCTGGCACAGCCGATATCGAGCGCCGTATCGTCCGCGCCCGGGTCGAGCGCCTGGATCATTCGCGCCAGCACCGCCGGCTCCATGAGGTAGCGGCCGTCGGCGATTTCCAGATCCTCGTCGACATAAGCGACCGCCTGGCGCGGGCCTGTCACGAAGCGCTCCCGCGGCACCGCCGACAGAGCCTCGACGAGTCGCGGATCGGTCACCTTGTTCGGAAGTATCTGGCCCTCGACCATGTGGGCGCGCATGGCTGCGAAGTCGGGCATCCACAATCCTGTATTTGAAGGCACGGCAACGAAAGCGGCGGCACCTGCCGCTTCCACCCGCGCCAAGACAGGTTGGACATTATAGCGCCACGCGCCAGGAAACAATGCCCCCTTGCCCCGCTTGACCGAACCGAAGCTCAGTCCTATACCAAGCGCGCGCGGCCGGGTGGCAGAGTGGCTATGCAGCGGACTGCAAATCCGCCTACATCGGTTCGATTCCGGTCCCGGCCTCCAGATTCCCAAAACATCGTCCATCTCGACCGCTGGTTCGCCGGGCGGGTATTTCTTTGCGCCGCGGACTCCACTTTGCCGCGAACACAACACATGTACTGATGTGGCTATGACTGCGATGCTGGGGAGACTCGCAAAGTTCGCCAAAATGGAAATTGACCAGGCACTGCTGACAACACTCATGACCCACGCCGCGGACGCCGTCGAGGTGACCGACGCGGCGTTGCATATCGAATATGTGAATCCTGCGTTCGAGCGCATTACCGGCTATTCCGTCGAGGAGGCCGCAGGCAAGACGCCGGCGGCGCTGATGCGGCCCGAGGGCGCCGATCCCGCGCCTTATGAGCGGATTGTCGAGACTACCGCCGCGGGAGAAGTCTGGCGCGGCGAGCTCGAGGCACGCCGAAAGGATGGCTCGCGCTGGATGGCCGACGTCACCATCTCGCCAATCCGCGATGAGAGCGGAGCGATCACACGCTACATCGCCATCAAGCGGGACATCACCGAACGCAAGGAGACGGAAGACCGGTTGCGGGCCAGCGAGGCGCGTTTCAAGGATTTCGCCGAAACCGCGTCGGATTGGTTCTGGGAGACCGACCTGGAGCATCGTTTCACCGACATTGCCGAAGAAACTGCGTCTTACAGCGGCCCACAACTGCCGCAAGCCGCGGGGTTGACCCGTTTCGAATTCAGGTCCGCAGAGGATCGCGACGACGCAAAATGGGCCGACCACCGCGCCGACCTGGAGGCACGCCGACCATTTCATAATTTCGTATACGACCGGGCCGATGCGACAGGCGAGGTTCGCAAGATCACGGTCAATGGCCGTCCCATTTTCGACGGCCACGGTAATTTTCTCGGCTATCGCGGGACCGGAAGCGACATCACCGAGCTAAGCCGCCAGGCAGAAGAGCTCAGAGCGAGCGAGCAAAAGCTGAAAGCCTTGAATGAGGAGCTTGAGCACCTCGTCGAGGTTCGCGCGCGGGAGCTGGCGGAAAAGACCAGCCTGCTGGAAGCGACATTCGAGAATCTGACGGAGGGGTTCGCCCTGTACGATGCCGAGGACCGGCTGGTTTATTGGAATGACGCATATGCCAAGTTCGTCGGGCCGATTGCCGACCAGCTCCGCCAAGGCGCCGATTACGAAACCCTGCTGCGCGCCTTCTTCCTCAGCGGCACCGCGATCTATGCCGAGACGGACATCGAGGCTTTTGTCTCGGAGCGCATGGCGCGGCGGCGCCAATCGGGCAGCAACTACGAGCTCGAAATGGCGGACGGGCACCGGTTCCTTCTGCGGCGCCACGCGACACGCGATGGCGGCATCGCGCATGTTCACACCGATATCACCGAGTTGAAGCGTGGCGAGGAGGCGCTTAGGGAAAGCGAACGGCGGTTAAGCCTGCTCATGGACTCCGTGCCGGCGCTGTTATCCTATGTCGATGGTGAAAAGCGCTTCCGGTTCGCCAACGCCCAGTACCAGCGCATGTTCCGCGCGTCGCCAGAAGAGCTGACCGGCAAATTGGTGCGCGACGTGTTGGACGAGGGCGGATATCGGATTGCCGAGCCCAATCTCGACCGTGCCCTCTCGGGCGAAAGCGTGGAATTCGACAATGTCGTCAGGAACGCAGCGGGTGAGAGCCGCCAAACGCGCGCCACTTATGTCCCCGATATAGACGAGAGCGGCGCCACGGTGGGTATATTCGCGCTGGTCATCGACAATACCGAAAGCAAGCAGCGGGAACAGAGCCTTGAGCTGGCAAAGGATGAAGCGGCGCGGGCAAACGAAGCAAAATCCGAGTTTCTGTCGGCCATGAGCCACGAGCTGCGCACGCCG
>CAZVDW010000154.1:0-6655 GCA_964625645.1 uncultured Rhodospirillaceae bacterium | reverse complement strand
GCTCGATGGCATTCTCGCCTTCGAGAATCTGCACCACCACGGGGCCCGAGGTCATGAAATCGCACAGGTCGCTGAAGAATGAGCGCTCCTTGTGCACGCCGTAGAACGCCTCCGCCATGTCGCGGGACAAGCGTATGCGCCGCTGCGCCACGATGCGCAGTCCCGCTTTCTCGAAGCGGGCGTTGATCTTGCCGGTCAAGTCACGCCGCGTGGCGTCCGGCTTGATGATCGAGAGAGTGCGTTCGAGCGCCATGTCCATATCCGTCATCGGTTTCGCGAAGGGGGCCTTATAGCGATGGCAGCTGGCCTCAGCAACCGCGCATCTCGGAAAGTTTGCCACGCATGCTGCGTATCGACCGGCTGATCTACCGCATTGGCGGGCGGGCCATCATCGATGGTGCCAGCCTGACCGTGCCCACCGGGCACCGCGCCGCCCTGGTCGGCCGCAATGGCGGCGGCAAGACCACCTTGCTGCGGCTGATAAGCGGCGAATTGCACGGCGAATCGGGCGATATCGTCATGGCGCCGGAGACGCGCATCGGCAGCGTTGCGCAAACCGCGCCATCGGGCGGCGGGTCGCCACTCGACTTCGTTCTGGCGGCCGATCATGAGCGGGTATCGCTCCTGGCTGAAGCCGATGCGCTGGAAAGCGAGGCGGAGCCCGATGGTGAGCGTCTGGCTACGGTGCACGAGCGCCTGGTGGCGATCGGCGCCCATGCGGCACCGGCGCGCGCGGCAGCGATCCTGCATGGCCTGGGCCTCGACGCCGTGAGCCAAGGCCGGCCTCTTGCGGCACTATCGGGCGGCTGGCGCATGCGTGTGGCTCTGGCCGCGGCGCTGTTCGCCGAGCCCGATCTGCTGTTGCTCGACGAGCCGACCAACCACCTCGATCTGGAAGCGAGCTTCTGGCTTGCGGCCTATCTCGCCAAGTGGCCGCGCACGCTCTTGCTGGCCAGTCACGATCGCGCGCTGATCAACCAGGTCGCGGGCGAGACCATTCATCTCGACGGCGGGCGGACCAGAACTTATCGCGGCGGTTTCGACTCGTTTCTGCGTGCCCGCCGCGAAGCGCGCGAGCGCGAGGTGGCGGTGCAGGCCAACCTCGCGGCACGGCGCAAGCATATGCAGGCTTTCGTCGATCGTTTTCGCTACCAGGCCAACAAGGCGCGCCAGGCCCAGAGCCGGCTGAAAGCGCTTGAGCGCCTGGGCGAGCCGGAGGCACCGATCGCCGATACCGAGGTGGTGTTCAGCTTTCCCGAGCCCGGCGAGCTGGCGCCGCCGCTGCTGGCGCTCGACGCTGCCGCCGCGGGCTATGACGGCACTGCCGTTATCGATCGCCTCGACCTGCGCATCGATATGGACGACCGCATCGCGCTGCTCGGCGCCAATGGCAATGGCAAGACCACGCTCATGCGCCTGCTTGCCGGCAGCCTGCCGGCCCTGGCCGGCGAACGCCGCCAATCGCGCAAGCTCACGGTCGGCTATTACGCCCAGGACCAGGAAGATGTCCTGGCCGCCGACCGCAGCGCCGAGCAGTACGTGGCCGAGCGTTTGCCCGAGGCCAATGAAACCGCGCGTCGTGCCCATCTCGGCCGCTTCGGGCTTTCCGGCCCGCTGGCGGCCCAACCGGTCAAGACGCTGTCGGGTGGCGAGCGCGTGCGCCTGGTGCTGGCCTTGGTGTGTTGCGAGGCGCCACATTTGCTGCTGCTCGACGAGCCGACCAATCATCTCGACATCGATGCCCGCGAGGCCCTTGTCGAAGGTCTCAATGCCTATTCCGGCGCGGTGGTGTTGATTACCCACGACAGGCGTCTGATCGAGCTCTGTGCCGAGCGCTTGTGGTTGGTGGCCGATGGCACCTGCCGCGCCTATGACGGCGATCTCGATGGCTATGAGAAGAGCCTGCTGGAGCGCCGCCGCGGCAAGCGCGAGGGCAAGGCACGGCCCTCGACGAACAAGGCGGAGCGCCGCCGTGACGCCGCGCGCCGCCGCGACGAGATCGCGCCGCTGCGCCGGGCCGCCGCTGCCGCCGAGCGCAAGCTCGACTCCCTTGCCAAAGCGCGCAACGGCATCGTGGCCGCGATAGGCGATCCGTCACTCTATGAAGGCGATGGCTCGGCTGAACGGGTGGCTGAGCTCAGCCAGGAAAAAGCGCAGCTCGAACGCGCCATGGCCGAGGCCGAAGCCGCCTGGCTGGAAGCTCAGGAAGCCCTGGAAGCGGCCAAGGCTTCTAACTGAACGACCACAATCGACGCCAGTGCAGACACGTCGTGGCATGGTCCACTGAGACCATTTGCAGGCTCATGTCGGCTGTGTCGCAGGCGCCGTCGGCGTGCGGGCAGGCAAGCCGCCAGGGGCAGCCGGAAAGCGCTGTCGCCGGCTCGCAAGGCGCTGCGGGCTCTTGCTCCAGCATGGCCACCGTATAGGGGTGCCGCGCCATGGTCGCGATGCGGTTCGCCGGTGCGCGCTCGACCAGGCGGCCGCCGCATAGCACGGCGATCTCGTCCACCGATTCCGGTAAGGCCCGGGGCTCGCGGGCAAAGGCGATGGCCGCGGTATCTGGTGGTAGGCGCTGTGGCGGTGTCTCGCCCTCGGCATAGATGGCGACCAGGGCTGCCGTCAGCGGCTTGCCGTGTAGCCCGAACGCGACGACGCCGTCGTTGAGCATGGGCTCCCTGGCAAGGTCGCGATTGCCAACGAGGATGCGGCCGGCCGAGATCGAGAGGCCGGCTGGCAGCGTACCACAGAGGGCGTTGCCGAGCAGGGCCTTGCCGGCGCCGGCAGCACCGGCAATACCGAGTGTCTGGCCCGCCTCGAGATGCAGCGAGAGCTGGTCGATCAGCTTCTGTCCCGCCTCATCGACAATGCTGAGGCGATGAACATAAAGCAGGGTCACGAAGCCAGCGCGCCGCGGAACAGCGCCAGCGTGCGCGTCATCGCCAAATCGGCGGATGCCTGGTGATGAGGCGGATAGCCGCGCCGGTTGAAGCCGTGCTCCGCGCCCTCGTAGATATGAACGGCGACGTCATCCCGGCCGGCGAGCCGGTCCCGGATCTGTGACACGCAAGCGGGCGGGACGTGGCTGTCGTTTTCGGCGAAATGCAACACCATCGGACAGGTGATGGCATCGGCTTCGGCCAGATAAGGATCGATGCTGACGCCGTAATAGCTCACCGCGGCATCGACCGCGTGGCGCGCGGCGCAGAGATAGGTGAGCTTGCCGCCGAGGCAAAAGCCGGTCACGCCGAGCTTGCCCGTGCACTCCGGTCGCGCGCGCAGCGTATCGAGACAGGCGCCGAGGTCGCCCAGCAGAGTATCGACGTCGAGCCTTTCGTTCAGGGCTCGCGCCTTGGCCCGGCCGTCATCGGTGTAAGGCAGGTAGACCTCCGGCTCCAGCCGCCAGAAGACATCCGGCGCCAGGGTGACGAATCCCTCGGCCGCAAGGCCCTCGGCGACGCCGCGGATATGTTCGTTGCTGTTGAAGATTTCCGGCAGCACCAGCACACCGGGCCCGGAGCCCCCGGGTGGCAAGGCGAGCCAGGCGGCAAACTCGCCGCCGTCAGCTGCCGGGATGGTGATTTTCTTGTCTGGCATCCCAACGTGCTCTCTGTCAGTCGCGCAGGCGGAAGCGCTGCAGCTTGCCGGTTTCGGTGCGGGGCAGGTCGGCCACGAAAGTTATCGCGCGCGGGTATTTATAGGGCGCAATCTGTTGCTTGACGAAATCCTGTAATTTCTTGGCCGTGCCTTCGTCCGCGACGGCGCCATCACGCAGGACCACGAAGGCCGCGACGATCTGGCCACGGTCGGGGTCTGGCTGTCCGACCACGCCGCACTCCATGACATCCTCGTGGTCGAGCAGGGCCGCCTCAACTTCCGGCCCGGAAATGTTGTAGCCGGCCGAGACGATGAGGTCGTCCGCCCGCGAGATATACCAATAATAGCCATCCGTATCGCGGCGATAAAGATCGCCTGTGAGGTTCCAGCCATCTTCGACATAGGCCGCCTGGCGCTCCTCGTCGGCGAGATATTTGCAGCCCGTGGGACCGCGCACCCCTAAGCGGCCAACCTCGTCGACCGGCGCATCCGC
Organism: uncultured Rhodospirillaceae bacterium; assembly: GCA_964625645.1. GTDB lineage: Bacteria > Pseudomonadota > Alphaproteobacteria > UBA7887 > UBA7887 > UBA7887. The sequence continues at coordinate 2,568 of CAZVDW010000154.1, read as the reverse complement.
GCCGTCGTCGGCGAGCACGCAAGCCTCGTAGCCCGGGATCGCCTTGCCGGTGGCGCCGGGGCGGATCGCCTCGCGCGGGCCCGAGACGAAGATATGCAACATTTCCGTCGAGCCGATGCCGTCGAGGATTTCGAGGCCCGTGGCATCTTTCCACGCCTGCCACGTCGGCAGCGGCAGGGTCTCGCCTGCGGAGACACACCGCTCGAGGCTGGAGATGTCGTATTTCCCGACCAGGCCGAGCAAGGCGCGGTATGCGGTCGGTGCGGTATAGAGTGCCGTGCAGCGATGGCGCTGGATGGCATCGAGCATGGCATCGGGCGTCGGCTTGTCGAGCAACGCCGTTGCCGCGCCGATGCGCAAGGGGAAGCAGAGCAGCGCACCGATGCCGAAGGCGAAGGCCAGCGGCGGCGAGCCGGTGACGACATCGTCGGCGCGCGCGCCGAAGGTATGCGGCGGAAAGCAGTCGCAAATGGCCAGGATGTCGCGGTGAAAATGCATGCAGCCCTTGGGCTGCCCGGTGGTGCCGGAGGTGAAACCGATCAAGGCGACATCGTCGGCCGCCGTATCGGCAGCCACGAAACCCGGCGTCTTGGATGCGACCAGTGTGTCGAAATCGGCGTCGCCGTCGCCCGTGGCCGTGATCATGGCGAGTTGCTCGAGATCGCCGGCTTGCGTGAGCTCTCCTGCCAGAGCGCCATCGCAGAGGCCGTGACGGATGCGTGCCTTGTCGATGATGTAGGCGAGCTCGCGCGCCCTCAACAGCGGCATGGTGGCGACGCAAACGCCGCCAGCCTTGATAACGCCGAGCCAGCAGGCCGCCGCCATCGGTGTGTTGGGCGCCCGCAACAGCACGCGATTGCCCGCGACCAGGCCCATATCGTCGACCAACGCCTTGGCGATGCGGTCGACGAGCGATGACAGATCGGCATAGGACCAGGTGCGATCGCCGAACAGGATCGCGCTGCGCTCGCCGTCTCCCGCTGCGATGCGCGCATCCAGCAATGCGGCTGTCGCATTGAAGCGGTCCGGATAGGCCGCCAATGCCGGCAGTGCCGTGAAGTCGCAGGGCGCCAGCAAGTGCGCGGGCGGCAGGTTATCGCGGGCAAAGGCGTCGACGTGGCCGCTCGGCCCGCCGGGCGGTCGATGGTCGTGCGAGGGCATTCTCTGCGTCTCCTCTGTGGCGCTCACGCCACGTCATTGCCGGCAACGCTGATCGCCTGGCCGGTAATGGCGCCGGCGTCCGGGTGACAAAGCCGGGCCACGGCATCGGCCACGCCGCCGGCCAGTCGCTCTGCCGTCGCTGCCGGGGGGATGAGGTTGCCATGGCCGGCGCAAACCGCGTTGACGGTGATGCCGTCATGCGCCAGCTCCGCCGCCAGATGACGGGTCAATCCCAACACCGCATGCTCCGCGGCGCCGCATGCCGTCATCTCGGGATAGCCTTTGAGCGCCGCGCTCGAGGTGATGGTGACGATGCGTCCCCAGCCGGCATCCTGCATCGCCGGCAAGGCCGCCTGGGCGCAAAGAAAGGCCGACGTGGCGTTGGCCGCGAGCATCTCGTGCCAAAGCCCGAGGCCCGTGCGGGGAAAGGGCGCGCTTTCCGCGGCACCGGCATTGTTGATCAGGATGGTGGCCGGGCCCAGCACCTCCAGGGCATTGGCGAACAGGATATCCACCTCGCGCGGCTGGGTGACATCGGCGCGCACGGCGAGGCCGGGGACGCCATATCTTTCTTCGATTCGAAAGACCAGGGCGTCGAGTGCCGCGTCGTCGTGACCGGCCAGGGTCAAGCGCGCGCCCATGGACGCCAGGCGATCCGCAATGGCGGCGCCAATGCCACGCCCGCCACCGGTAATCACCGCATGGCAGCCGTCGAGGGGCGTGTTCGCGCCTTCGCCGTTCTCGGCGCCACTCTTGCTCAGGGTTGTCGGCGCGGAATTGCCCATCACGCTGCGCTCCCGATCCTGCCCAAGGAGTACCCCGGCGGGGCGCCTACGACAAGCTCAGCCTGTCACCACGTTCCGTGGCCGGCCCTCGAGAAAGGCGATGACGTTGTCGACCGCGCCATCGTTGAGCAGCTCGGTCGCTTCGGCCGTCCAATCGGCGGCGTGCGGCGTCAGCACCACGTGATCGTGGGCGAGGATCGCCGCATCGGCCGGCAGGGGCTCCTGCGGATAGACGTCGAGCCCCACACCGCCGAAGCGCCCGGCGCCGAGCGCCGCATCGAGCGCCGCCATATCCACCACGTCGCCACGGGCGCCGTTGAGCAGAATCGCATCGTCCTTCATCCTGGCGAGTGCCGCGGCGTCGATCAGATGGCGGCTGTCATCGGTGAGCTTGACGTGCAGGCTGACCACGTCGGCGCTTGCCAGCAACTCCTCGAGCGGCACATAGCTTACCCCGAGGGCATCGCCCCGCGCGGGCGAGGGGTGATAGCTCCAGGCGATGACGCGCATGCCGAGCGCATTGGCAAGCCGCGCCATCTCCGCACCGACCGCGCCCGTGCCGACCACACCGAGGGTCTTGCCTTGCAGGCCGACATTGAGCATTCGCGTCCAGCGCCCGGCC
>CAZVDW010000153.1:0-3019 GCA_964625645.1 uncultured Rhodospirillaceae bacterium | reverse complement strand
GACCGGGCGCGGCGAAGCTCGAGGCGGCCAGCGCCTGCGGCACGGGGTCGCTGCGCCAAAGCCGGATTCCAAGCCACACCAAATAGCCGGCTCCGAGCAGCTTGAGCGCCGTGAAAAGCGTCGCCGAGGCAGCCAGAATCGCGCCCGCGCCGAGCACCGAGACCGTCATTGCCGTAAAATCGCCCAGCGTCACTCCAGGCACGGTCGCCCAGGCGCTGGCAGGGCCGTTGCCAAGGGCATAGCTGACGACAACCATGACCGTCGGCCCCGGGATGGCCAGCAAGGCACTGCTCGCAAGCGCAAACGCTATCCAGAGCTCGAATGACATCAGAGAGGCTCCAGTCTGTTGCACGGCCTCTCAGTAAAGGCAGGCACAACCGGGTTTGACAAGTCGGTGGCCCGGGCCTTTCGCACGACGGAACATACGATTACGGCCATGTCCCCATACATCTGCGGAGATCCCCGATCTCCCCGCCAGCCTCGCCGAGATCGCCGGCGTCAGCGGTTGTCGATATCCGGGCTTGAGCGGCAAGATTCGGCTCGCCACCGCGGATGTGCCACAATCCCCGGGGACAGGGCTCGGGGGCGGTTCCTATGCGGCATATCGGGCAGGTATTCGTGACGCTGACGGCGCTGCTGCCGGCCTGCCTGGCAGCGGTGCCTGCGTTGGCGCAATCCTACAGCCCCGGCGATGCCTTCCGCGATTGCCCGAGCTGCCCCGAGATGGTGGTGGTGCCGGCGGGCAGCTTTTTGCTGGGCTCGCCAAGCGATGAGGAGGGCCGCGAAGACGACGAAGGCCCGCAGCGCCGCGTGACCATCGATCGGCCTTTCGCGGTGGGCCGTCACGAGGTGACCTTTGGCGAGTGGGACGCTTGCCTGGCGGCGGGCGGCTGCGGCCACAGGCCGGAGGATCTGGGCTGGGGCCGTGGCGACCGGCCGGTGATCAACATTTCCTGGGATGACGCGCATGACTACGTGGCCTGGCTGAGCCGGGAGACAGGGCGGCACTATCGCGTGCCGACGCAGGCGGAATGGCAATACGCGGCAAGGGCCGGCACGGACACGCCCTATTGGTGGGGCAATGCCATCGGCCGCGGCAAGGCGAATTGCGACGGCTGCGGTAGCCGCTGGGACCGCGCACAGTCGGCACCGGTGGGCAGCTTTGCCGCCAATCCCTTCGGTCTTTACGATGTTCACGGCAATGTCTGGGAATGGGTCGGGGAATGTTGGCAAGATAGCTATTCCGGCGCGCCCGGCGATGCCGCCCCCGAGGCCGGCCTCTCGGACTGCTTCCCCGCGTTGTGCGGCGGCTCTTGGCACGACGCGCCGAGGTTCCTGCGCTCCGCCGTCTGCCTCTGGGGAGACATTGAGAGCGACCACGCCAACGCCGGTTTCCGGGTTGCGAGAAACCTTGATTGAACCCTGCGTCCTGGCCGCTTCGACATGCCGGGACATGCCATCCTAATGCATGCCTACCGACTTTAATTGGAAATGCCGGGACGCTTTGGGCATATCACCGCGCCGGTCGTGGATCAGGTGCGACAGGGCGACGCTACGACGACGCACGCGGTCAGGCAACCTGGGACATCGCGGCGACAATCGTAGAGCTACGCTAAATGTCCACGGGCCCTAGAAGGTCATGGCGCCGGGTTCGCCGGTGGCTTCCATGCGCGCATGCGCCTGGATCTCGTCGAGCATCGGCTCGGAGACGTGGATGTCGACCAGCTCCAGGGTGTTGCGGATGCGCACGATGCGGGTCGCCATGGGATCGGTGTTGTGCAGGGTCTTGACGGCGAGGCGCACCGCCGTATCGCCGTCCTTCATGGTCAGCGGAATCTTGGCGCTCTCGAGATAGCTCGAGGTCACGACGTTGGACAGGGTGACGCCGAGATCGGTGCGGTCGAAGAGGCGTTGGGTGATGACGTCGGCGCTGGCGAAGCCCGTGGCATTGCCCTTGGTGGCGTCGTTGAGGTCGAGCAGCACCATCTTGCGCACCCGCGGCTTGTCGAAGCCGGCGGCGCCGCGGGCATTGCGCCCGGTGACGTTGGGGTCGGCGCCCGAGCCCGAGATGTTCTTGCCGATCTCGTCGACGACGAGCACGTCGATGTCGTCGATCAGGAGGCGCGCCATGAGCTCCTTCGCGCGCGTCTGCAAGGCCGATTCGCGCTCGAACAGCACATCCGGCGTCATCGCCTCGACGATGGCGGTGGTGTCGAAGGCGTCTTCGACCAGGCCGATACCGAAGAGGAACGGGATGCGGCCCATCAGCACCGCCGCCGCATGGGGGATGACGGTGGCGAAATCGTCCATCGAATAGCCGCCATGGATGGCGCTGGCACCGGCGATCTTGCCCATGCCGATGATCATCATCTTCTGCACGCCGCTCTCGACCGGGCCGCGATAGCTGGTATGGGGCTTGACGCGGTTGATGACCACGACGCCGTCGGCGGCGTGGGCGTACTTGTCCATGTGGATGGGGATGCCCTGGTCGGTCGCGGCCACCACCACGGTCTCCATGGTGGCGCGCACCGGCGCGCCGATGGTGTCCTCGCTGATGCCATAGCCCGCCAGCAGGCCGGCCTGGGCCGCGGCATCGCCGCCGCCATGGCTGCCCATGGCCGGAAAGATGAATGGCTCGGCGCCGCGCGCCTTGAGCCCGGCGACCAGGGCCTTGACGGCGATATCGATATTGGCGACGCCGCGGCTACCGACGCCGATGGCGATGCTGGCGCCGGGCTTTACCGTCGCGGCGACTTCCGCCCGTGCCAGCTGCGCGCTGACCGCGCCGGCAACGTCCGCGATGCTGTGGCGCTCGAAGTGCTGACGCGCCGGTGCCATGCGCGGCAGGGCGAAATCGATGCCGCCGGGAATATTGATCTTTGCGTCCGATAGCATGGACTTTCTCCTTCAGGTCGCAGGCGCCGTGTATAGCATGTCGCCGGCATCGGTTGCTGGCGGCGGCAGCCTATATTACTGTTCGCCGCCGTTACGCCTAGAGGGGCCGGAGAGGGGAGACAGC
>CAZVDW010000152.1:0-6920 GCA_964625645.1 uncultured Rhodospirillaceae bacterium | reverse complement strand
GCTGTATTTTCGTGCTGCTCACGCCCACCGGAGCCATGCTGCTAGCGCTGGGGGTCTCGGCAAGCGGCCAGACGGTTTTCGCCGCCGCTTTTCTCAGTTGGCAGTGAGGCCGGGAAAAGCCGCTTAATCAACGGGCTGTTAGCGTAGGTGTGGCGCGAAGTGCTCGCGGATGTTGGCCTCGAGCACCGTGTTCAGGTCGTTGGCCAAATCCTCGGCCATCTGAAACAGCACCTCCTCGCGTTCGCGCAGGGTGGCGTCCTCCGGCACCGTGCGCGATCGCGTGGCTTCGCCGTTTACGCTCGCAAGCACGGCGCCCGCTCGATCGATAATCTCCAAACGCATTTCGACGCGGCCGTCAAAGCGCACGGCCTGCTCCGTCGTCAGGTTCGCCGCCAGGTCCTCATTGACCGCTAACAGCGTCTCCGTGATGCGGGCATCGACCACGGTTGCCTTGAGGCTGCCGCCCGAGCCCTCCGCGACAAGCCGGTCGCGCACCCAGTTGCGCATGGGAACCACGGGTGGCATGGGCGATTCGTGCTCGACATGGGGTGCGCGCAGCGGCGGCAGGTAGCTCTCGATCAGGGCGACCTCGGCAACATCCACGCGGAAGGGGGGCGAATCACGGAAGGCGATTTCCGGAAAGTTCGCCGCGGGCGGCGGCGGTGCGCAGGCAAGCAGCAGTGCGGCGGCGGCGAGTGTGATGGCAAAGCGCATTGGCGGGGCTCCATGCAATGTGGGGAAAGTATAAACCTCCCGCCGGCAGGACAAAGCCCTATGCGGAATCAAGCAGCTCGCCGTCGAGGTCGAAGAGGTAGCGCGCCGCGCAGTAGTCGCAGGTGATCTCTATGGCGCCGTCGTCCGCCAGCTCGGCGCGCTCGCTGCCGGGAAACGATCGCACCACCGTGCCGGCCCGTTCCGCCGAGCAGCGGCAGAAGAATCGTAACGGCCGGGCATCGTGCAGGCGCACGTCATGGGGGCGATACAGGGGCCCGAGCAGAAGCGCTGGCGGTGCCAGCGGGTCGGCAAGGTCGGCACGCACCAAGGCCCGCGTAAGCGTGCGTGCCTGACGCCAGCGCTCGGCATGTTCGGCGTCGTCCACAGGCCCCTGCGGGCCCGGAAGCTGCTCTATGAGCAGGCATCCCGCCCGCCAACCGGCGCTGCCGCCGTCTTCCTGCGGCCAGGCCAGGGCGGCGACCTGAACATCGGCGCGCATCTGCACCGAGCGCGCCAGATAGGCGCGGACATTGCTGGCAAGCGTTGCGCCTTCGATGGCGACCAGACCCTGGTAGCGATCGCTGTCGGCACCACGGTCGATCGTGAATGCCATGTGCCCTGGACCGAAGAGCCGTGCATCGCCTGTCGCCGTCACCGCATCGATAGCGGCAAGGGCGGCGGCATCGAAGCCGGCATAGCCCCGCATTGCGCCATCGGTACGGTAGTCCGCGACCATCAGACGGATCGGGCCATTGCCCTGGACCTGGGTGGTAAACGTGCCCTCGAACTTGAGCGCGCCCGCCAACGCTGCGGTCAGGGCCAAGGCTTCTCCGAGCAATACCGAAACCGCTTGCGGGTAGGCGTGGCGGCTCAAGATATCGTCGATCGCCGGGCCCAGCCTGACCAGACGGCCATGCACGTCCAGCGCCGGGATCTGGAAGGGTTGGAGCAGGTCGTCGGCCAGCGCGGCTTCAGTCACCGGGTGTCACGCGCCCAGGCACCACAGAAGCACTGCCTTCTGGGCGTGCAAACGGTTTTCGGCCTCGTCCCACACCTTCGAGCTCGGGCCATCGATGACCTCGGCGCTGACCTCGTCGCCGCGGTGGGCCGGCAGGCAATGCAGAAAGATGGCGTCCGCCGCCGCCCGCGACATCAGATCGCCATCGACCCGGTAGGGCGCCAGCAAACGGTGCCTGATGCCCGGGTCGTCGCCCATGGAAATCCAGGTGTCGGTAACCACGCAATCCGCGCCTGTGACCGCCTCGGCGGCATCCACGCCCAGGCTTACGTCGCCGCCGTTTTCCGCGGCCCAGCTCATGATGTCGGGATCCGGCGCCAGAGGGGTAGGGCAGGCAAGCCGCAGGGTGAAGTCAAAGCGCACCGCCGCATGTATCCATGACGTTGCGACATTGTTGCCATCGCCCACCCAGGCCACAGCCTTGCCGGTGATCGGCCCCCGGTTCTCCTCGAAGGTCAGGATGTCGGCCAGAATCTGGCAAGGGTGGCTGCGATCCGAAAGGCCGTTGATCACCGGTACGCTGGCGGCGTCGGCAAACTCCGTCAGTGTCGCGTGTTGGTTCACGCGCAGCATTGCCGCGTCGACGTAGCGGGACAACACGCGTGCTGTATCGGCCGCCGTTTCGCCTCGGCCCATTTGGCTTTCCGCCGGGTTGAGGGTCACCGTGCGGCCGCCCAGATCGGCCATGCCGACCTCGAAGGAAATGCGTGTGCGTGTCGACGGCTTCTCGAACACCATGGCCAATGTGCGCCCGGCGAGCGGAGCGCCGGCGTTGCCGCCGCGCTCTGCCTTCAGGGTCGCCGCACGATCGACCAGACCGCGCAAGCCGGAGGCATCGATCTGGTCGAGATCCAGGAAATGCCGCAATGCGGTCATCCGCCCAGCTCTTGGCAGGACGCCTCCAGCGCGCCGACCGCCTCATCGACCTCGGTCTCGCCGATATTCAGCGGCGGCAACATGCGTGCGACATTGTCGCCGGCCGGGACCAGGAGCACGCCGCGCTCGCGCATATCGGCGACCAGGTCCATGTTGGTGATGACGCATTTCATGCCGAGCAGCAGGCCCTGGCCGCGTACCGAATCGATGACCTTGGGATAGCGGGCCGCCACATCGCCAACGCGCGTGTGCAGGTATTTGCCCATATTCGTCACGTTTTCGAGAAAGCCGTCGGCCAGCAACTCGTCCAGAACGGTATTGCCGACGGCGACGGCGAGCGGATTGCCGCCGAACGTCGAGCCATGGGTGCCGGGAACCATGCCCACCGCGGCAGCCTCCGTTGCCACCACGGCGCCGATCGGAAAGCCGCCGCCGAGGCCCTTGGCGAGCCCCATGACGTCGGGCGCCACCCCATGCCACTCGTAAGCGAACAGTTTGCCGGTGTGGCCGATACCCGTCTGCACCTCGTCGAACAGCAGCAAAACGCCGAACTCGTCGGCAATCGTGCGCAACTCCGCCAGGAAGCGGTCCGCGGCGGGGTTGATACCGGCCTCGCCCTGGATCGGCTCGACAAGAATCGCCGCGGTCTCGCCGGTGATGGCCGCGCGCACGGCATTGGCATTGCCGAACGGCACATGGTCGAAGCCGTCCATAACCGGACCGAAGCCGTCCAGGGCCTTCTCGTTGCCGCCGGCCGCGAGCGTCGCCAGGGTGCGGCCATGGAAGGCGCCGTCGAAGGCGATGATCCGGTAACGCTCCGGGTTGGCGTTGGCGCTGTGATATTTCCGCGCAACCTTTATGACGCCTTCCATCGCTTCGGCGCCGGAATTGCAGAAGAACACGCTTTCGCCGAAGCTCTGCTCGCAGAGCCGCTCGGCAAGGCGTTCCTGCTCCGGAATGCGGTAAAGATTGGAACAATGCCAAAGCTTCTTCGCCTGCTCCTCCAGCGCCGCGATCAGCCGCGGATGGGAGTGGCCCAGGGTGTTGACCGCGATACCGGTGGCGAAGTCCAGGTATCGGCGGCCATCGGTCGCGATCAGATAGGCGCCTTCGCCACGCTCGAAAGCGATCTCGATCCGGCCGTAAGTCGGCATCACCGCGGACATTGGACTCTCCTGATTCCAGATGACTCGGCGCCCCGTGTTGGTGCGCCGAAAAAAAGGCGGGGAGTATCGTGACACGATAGGCGCTTGTCAACGCAGATCGTGCCGTTTGGCCTGGTCTTGGCCGTAGATTACCGTTTCCTGGTCTTCCGGCACGTAGAAATAGGAGCCAGGCCGGAACGCGTAGCCGAGGTCGCCCAGCAGGCGCCGTTGGCGGGGTGTGCAGCGGTCCAGCAGGTCCTTTGGCGGCTCGCCGAAGTCGTACCAGCGGATGAACATCTGGCAATAATTGTAGAGCAAGGTTTTTCTGGCCCGGCCGGAATTGTTTGGCGCCGGGCCATGCCAGATCGCATGCGGGAAAATGAAGGCGTCACCGGCCTTGCCGGTTGTCTGCACCGCGCCGGGCGCATGGGGATGGGGCGTGCGCTCCGGGCCTTCGGGGAAGGGCCGCATGTGGCTGCCGGGGAACAAGGTGAAGTTACCATTATCCGTCCCCGAGACATCGGTCAGCAGATACAGCACCTTGAGGGCCAGCGGACGGCTGGTCTCGGTGACGCGTATGCGCCGTTGGCCTTCGCCGCCGTCGGTATGGGTGTAGCCGCGAAAGCCGTCATGCGACGGGCGCACGATCGCTTGCGACATGGAAAACTGGATATGGGGGCCCATGATATCAACGATGAGGTCGAAGATTCCCGGCTTGTCGACGAGATCGATGAAGGCCTGGTGGTAGGGCAGCAAATTACGCCGGTCCATGAAGGCGGAGGGGTCCGGATCCGCATGATCGACCCAGGCGTAGTGGCCGAGTGGCAGGCTCTCGCGCGCCGGCTCGTAACCCGGCAACAGGCGCACCCGGTCGAGCTCATTGCCGAACAGCTCGACCTCTTGCGGGCTCAAGGCGCCCTCGATCTGGAGGTAGCCGTCGACGGCCCACTGCTCCCGTTGCAGATCGGTCATGCTGTGCATCTTGTCTACTCCTTGATCTTGTAGCCGCTCGACAACATCCACCAGCACAGGGTCCATAGCGCCGCGTTGGTGAGAAGAAGGATGGTGGCACCGATCAGCAGCGATCCGTCCGCCGTGCCGATGAAGGCGTAGCGCATGCCGTCGATCATGTAGAAGAACGGATTGCACAAGCTAACCATGTGCCACGGCTCGGGCAGCCGGTCGATCGAATAGAAGGTGCCGGACAAGAACGCCAGCGGCGTCACCAGGAAGTTGGTGATGGCGGCCATCTGGTCGAACTTCTCGGCCCATATGGCGGTGGCAAGGCCGATCAAGGACAACATCGATGACGCCGACACGGCGTAGAAAACCATGGCCAGGGCGTTGTGTATCGTCAGCTCGACGAACCCGGTCATGACCACGGCGACGGCAATCCCGACCATGAGGCCGCGGGTGACGCCGCCGCCGGCAAGCGCCAGTGTCAGCTCGCTGGGGCTGAGCGGCGGAATCAGGACGTCCACGAAATTGCCCTGCACCTTCGAGCCCATGACGGAAGACGAGGTGTTGGCGAAGGAATTCTGCACGATCGCCATCATGACCAGGCCAGGGGCCAGGAAAAGCAGAAAGGGAACGCCGTTGATTTCGCGCATGGCCCCACCAAGCGCGAGGGCGAATATCGCCAGGAAGACCAGCGTCGTAATGGTTGGCGCCAGCACGGTTTGGGCCGGGATCTTCATGAATCTCCGGACTTCCTTGGCGTAGAGCGTCCAGAGCCCGAGCCAATTTACCGCTCCGACCGTTCGGACTCCAAAAGTCTCGGCATGGCTATCGCCCAGGTTCTGTTCACTGGCCATATTGCGGCTTTCGCTCTTGGGTTGGTGGGGCACTGTGCTTTGCAGCACCGGATTTGTGCAATATAGTCAAAATCATCGTTGGGCGAGGGATACCGTGTGATGAGCAGGGGTGGCAAGATATCCTGGCAGCGGCGGCAAGCCGCGGCGGTTGATCTGGGGTTGACCGTCTGGTGTCGTGCCGCGTCGTGGCGGCTGGCATTGCCGGAGGGGCGGGCGCAGCAAGGAGGTGCTATGTGAGTGACGGTCCCGTCATGGCTTTGGTTGTCGATCGCGACGAAGAAGACCGGCGCGCGTTTTCCGAGCAATATGGGGCGGAGGCGACCGCCTTTGCCATTGTCGATGACGTGGCGGCGGCGCGGCGCGTGCTTGATGAGCGCGATCCCGAGGTCATGGTGCTTGACATGACCGATGAGGCGTTGGGCGGCATGGCCCTGCTCAAGGCCTTACGCGCCGAATCCGATGGTGCGGCACTGCCCGTCATCGCGGTCATTGATGAGGGTCATCTCGATCAGGCGGACGCCATTCTTTCGGCGGGTGCCGATTTTCTTGAGATGCGGCCGCTGATTCCGGAGCTCGTGCGGGCGCGTTTGCGGGCCGCCCAGAATCAGCGCCAGCTGCGCGATCAGGTCAGCGGCCAGCTGGGCCATTTCCGGGCCTTGAACGAGATCGGCGTGGCGCTGTCGGCCGAGCGCGACAAGAACCGTCTGGCCGAGAACATTCTGCTTTACGCCAAAGACCTGGCGGATGCGGATGGCGGCACGATCTATCTCATGAGCGACGACGAGAGGGAGTTGCGTTTCGCCATCGTGCGGACCGACTCGCTCGATTTCGCTCTCGGCGGTGCCACCGGCAAACCCATACCTTTCGCGCCCCTGCCTCTTTACGCGGCGGACAGTGGCGAGCCCAATCATGCCAATATCGCCACCCACGTCGCCCTGACGGCCGCGAGCGTGAACATTCCGGACGCTTACGAGGCGGAAGGTTTCGATTTTACCGGCATGCGGCGTTTCGATTCGGACCATGGCTATCGCTCGACCTCGTTTCTCACCATTCCCATGATGAACAATGCGGGCGAGGTGATCGGCGTCCTGCAGCTTATCAATGCCACGGACCCCCGGTCGGGCAAGGCGGTGCCGTTCACGGCCGAGGTGCAGGAGGTCGTCGAATCGCTGGCCAGCCAAGCGGCGGTCGCCATCGACAATCAGATGTTGCTGGAGGCACAGCGCGAACTACTCGACTCCTTCATCAAATTGATTGCTGCGGCAATCGATGCGAAATCGCCCTATCAGGGCGGTCATTGTGCGCGCGTGCCGTTGCTGACCGGCATGATGGCCGATGCCGCCTGTGAATCGA
>CAZVDW010000151.1:0-3219 GCA_964625645.1 uncultured Rhodospirillaceae bacterium | reverse complement strand
TCGTCGTTCCACATGATCCGGTTTGGACCGAACGGGCCACCCGTCGGCGTGCCAGGAATGCGCAGCGAGAACTTACGCGCACCGAACAAAGGCATGTCGGCGTGGTATTCGTGGCCAAGCTTGAGGGTCTTGCCCTGCTTGATCTGCGCAATGGCGCGAAGCACCACTTCCGGCTTCTTGAACCAGTTGGTCGAGCCGGCTTGATCGCCCGCGCCCCACAGGGCGTTCGGCCACCACTTGGAGCCCAACGGGGTCTCCATCACGTTACCGTCGACCCACGGCTTGCCGATGCAGCCGTCGAGGTCTTCCGTTGTACAGGCACTGGCGGCGCTGCTCACGGTCATGGCTGCGCCGACAAGGCCGGCAACAGCAAGTATCTTGAGGTTTTTCATCGATGTCCTCCCTAGGGATTTAGCCGCGCCAAACACCTCCCGATACCGGCGCATGGCGCATTCTACGCGCGTGTGGACCCGAATTGTCAAGGCAGAGCTACTCCCGGTGTAGGAGAAAAACCGAGCCGCGGCGGCGGCTTGGCGCTAGGCGCGGGCATCGGAGGTGGTATACTCGGCAAGCCTGGAAAGACATGATCAGCCCTTCGCAAGCACACCCGACCATCCAATGGCGCAGCCGCGTGCTGGCGCTGATGCTCGTCTGCGTCCTCGGTTTGGCGGTTTCCGGCTGCAGCGGCGACGACGAGGAAGTCTATATCGAGCGCCCCGTCGAGGACCTCTACAACGAGGCCATGAATTTGCTGCTCGAGGGATCCTATACCTCGGCCGCCCGCGGCTTCGAGGAGGTCGAGCGCCAGCATCCCTATTCGGTCTGGGCCACCAAGGCGCAGCTGATGGCGGCCTTCGCCCACTATCAGAGTGCCAATTACGACGAAACGGTGCTGGCGGCGGAACGCTTTATCGAGCTGCATCCGGGAAGCACGGATGCGGCCTATGCCCGCTACCTCGTCGGCTTGTCGTTCTACGAGCAGATTTCCGACGTCGGCAGGGATCAGCGCAACACGGAGCTGGCGCTGGAATCCTTCGAGGACGTGGTCCTGCGCTATCCCGATACGCGCTATGCCCGCGACGCGGCTCTCAAGATCTCGCTCGCTCGCGATCATTTGGCGGGCAAGGAGATGGAGGTCGGGCGCACCTATCAGGACCTCGAGTTCTATCTCGCGGGTATCAATCGTTTCCGCAACGTGATCAGCCAATATCAGACCACCACCCACGTGCCCGAAGCCCTGTTGCGTTTGACCGAATGCTATCTCGCGCTCGGCGTGATCGGCGAGGCGCAGGCGGCGGCCGCGGTGTTGGGCCACAACTTCCCGGGCAGCCAGTGGTACCGTGAAGCCTATGCGCTGCTTCAGGAAGAAGAGCTCGAGCCGCGCCTGAGCGAGAGCTCGTGGCTGGCGCGGATATTCTGAGCGCCCTACGGCAGCGCTGAGCGCTCCGGTTCGGAGAAGGGGCATGCTGGCGCGCCTGTCGATCCGCAATGTCGTGCTGATGGAACGCTTGGATCTCGATCTGGGCGCGGGTCTGTGCGTGCTCACGGGCGAGACCGGGGCCGGCAAGTCCATCCTGCTCGACGCTTTGGGCCTGGCGCTTGGCCGCCGGGCCGATTCGGCTCTGGTGCGTGCGGGGGCGGATCGTGCGAGCGTCAGCGCGGTCTTCGAGGTGCCATCCGCGGCCCGGGCCTGGCTCGCAGAGCGCGATCTCGATGCAGGCGATGAGCTGGTATTGCGCCGCAGTGTTGGCGCCGACGGGCGCAGCCGCGCTTTCGTCAACGACGCACCGGTCACCGTGGCTGCGCTCGGCCAGCTCGGCGGTCTTCTGGTCCAGGTCTACGGACAGCACGACAAGCTGGGGCTGATGGACCCGGCGACCCACCGCGAGGCGCTCGACAGCTTCGGCGGGCTCGGCGCCGGGCGCCGGGCCAGCGCGGATACTCATGCGCGCTGGCGCCAGGCGGCTGAGGTGCTGCGTGTCGCCGAGGCCGAGGCGGCAGCCGATCGGGCGGACAGGGCGGCCTTGGAAGGCGCTCTCGCCGCGCTCGACGAGCTTGCGCCGCAAAGCGGGGAAGAGGCACGCCTGGCGGCGGAGCGCAGCCGCATGATGGCGGCGGAAAGCATCACCGCTGCGCTTGACGAGGCGGCCAGGGCGCTTTCCGAGAACGGACGCACGGTCGAGGAAATTCTGGGTGCCGCCCAACGCGCGGTGGAACGCGTGCGTGGCTCGGCAGGTGGTGCGCTCGATGTCGCCGCGGCGGCACTCGAGCGGGCGCTTATCGAGGCCGCCGAGGCCGGCGTGCAACTCGACGCCGCCGCTGCTGCTCTCGATGCCGAGCCCGGCCGTCTCGACCATGTCGAGGAGCGCTTGTTTTCACTGCGCGCGGCGGCCCGGCGCCACGATTGCGCGCCCGACGCCCTGCCCGAGATGCGCGACAGCCTGGCGGCGCGGCTGGCGCTGCTCGACGCGGGCGAGGCCAGCCTGGCCCGCCTGCGCGAGGCGGCGGCCGTTGCCCGTGTCGATTTTGCTGCCGCCGCCAAGGCGCTCGGCGATGGCCGCGCGAAAGCGGCCAGGCGTCTCGACAAGGCGGTGAGTGGCGAGCTCGGTGGCCTGCATCTTGGCAAGGCAAGTTTCGCGACCGCGCTCGAGCCGCTGGAAGAGGCGCGCTGGGGTCCGGCCGGGGCGGAGCGGGTGCACTTCCGTGTCGCCACCAATCCGGGCCAACCGGCGGCGCCCTTGAGCGATATCGCCTCGGGTGGCGAGCTGTCGCGTTTCATGCTCGCTTTGTGCGTCGCGCTTTCCGCCACCATGGGCACGCCGAGCCTGGTCTTCGACGAGATCGACAGCGGCGTCGGCGGCGCCGTCGCCGATGCGGTCGGCAAGCGCCTGGCCAGGGTGGCCGAGGCCAGCCAGGTGCTCGTGGTCACCCATCAGCCCCAGGTGGCGGCGCTGGCCGATTGCCATTTCCGCGTTGCCAAGAAGAGCCGCAAGGGCAGCACGGCCACCGGTGTCGAAGCCCTGGCGGCGGCCGAGCGCCGCGAGGAGATCGCGCGCATGCTGGCCGGCGCCGAGGTCACCGAAAGCGCCCGTGCCGCCGCCGACAGCCTGATCGCGGGCGGTGATGCATGAGCACGCCGGTAGCCGAGCTGGATGACGCGGCCGCGGCGGCGGAGCTGGAGCGGCTGGCCCGGCTCATCGCCTATCACGACGAGCGCTA
>CAZVDW010000150.1:0-1968 GCA_964625645.1 uncultured Rhodospirillaceae bacterium | reverse complement strand
GCAGTAGACTTCAAGAGTTCGCGGCGATTCAACATCACCCTGTTCGGAGACCTGCGTCACTATCTGCGCCTGTCGCGGACCAGCGCGCTGGCGTTGCGGCTGATGGCTCGACGCAGCAGCGGCGATGTGCCCGAGCTGTTCTCGATGGGAGGCAGCTGGACGCTCCGGGGATACGGCTGGAGATCGCTGTGGGGAAGCAAGTTGCTCCTGGCCAATGGCGAGCTGCGTTTTCCTCTGCTGCACCGCCTCCGTCTCGATCTTCCCATTGGTGGCATCGAGTTCAGCGCCCTGCGCGGCGCCCTCTTTGTCGATGCGGGAAACGCATGGTCGTCTGAATTCGACGAAGTCCGCGGCAGCTTCGGCGCCGGGACGCGAGCGGCACTGGGCGGTGTGTTCGTGCTGCGCCTCGATGCCTCTCGCCGCACCGATTTTCGCGCGATCGAAAATGACACCCGGTGGGACTTCTTCTTCGGCTGGGATTTCTGAGCCGCGCGCGTCTGGCGATGAAGAGGATTCTTGCCGCTCTTTTCTGCCTGTGGTTCGCCACGGTCTGCCGCGATGCCGGTTTTCGCATGGCTTCCGGAAGCGGGCCGGCACGGATGGCAGGTCGTTCCGGCGCGGGTGTGGATCCGCCGCTGCAGCTGGCCTGGACGGCAAAGCTGAATGGCCCGCCTCTGGGCGGGCCCATGCTCCACGGCAGCACGATACTGCAATTCACCACCGCGCCGTCGTTGTTTGCCTTCGACCGCAGCACCGGCAAGCCGCGAGGTCGGAGAGAATATGACGATCCGCTTTGCGCGCCACCGGTCGTCGTCGACTCCCTCGTCATCTTGTCTCAGCTGGGTGGCAAAGCCAAACTGCGGGCGTATCACGCCGGAACCGGCAAGGGCCTCTGGTCCCACCGGCTGACCAGCTGTTTCTCACCCGCTGTCCAGAGCGACACCGTGGTCGCCAACGGCGCCGACGGCACCGTCTGGGCTTTCGGGCTTGCGGACGGGCGCCTGCTCTGGAAGGCTGCGGTTGGCGAGCGTCTGCGCACCGCTCCCGTCCTCGTTGGCGACATGGCACTTGCCGGGGACGATGCTGGAATCGTTGCCGTCGCTCTAAACAACGGTGCCATTCTCTGGCGCCGGCAATTCGGTGCGGGGGCCAGGTCGCGCCCGCTGACTGCGGAGACGACCGCATTTGTGGCTTCCGGCGAGGGCGAGATTGTGGCCTTGTCGCTTGCCGACGGCGGCATTACCTGGCGCCAACGCCTGGACGGTTTGCCGACCCTCGGCATGGCGCGCAGCGGCGCCCTCCTGGTGGTCGGATCCTCGGATCGCGGGATCTACGCGCTGGATTCAGGCACCGGAGCGATCAGGTGGAGATTCGCAAGCAAGGGCGTGTTCAAGGCGGCGCCGGCGGCGACGAACCGCACCGTCTATTGTGCGGGCTCCGATCGGTATCTGTACGCGCTGGATATCGCCTCGGGAAGGGTGAACTGGAAGTACAAGCTGGATGGGCCGGCGACCACCCCGGTTCTGGTCGGCGACGATATCGTCTGCGTTGCCAGCGAAAACGAGACCCTGTATGGATTTGCGAAACGCTAGGCCCCGCCTGCTCTGTGCACTCCTGGCCTTGCTGGTCGGCAGCCAGCAGGTCGGCGCCGGCGGCATCGAATTGACACCCCTGGTACCGGCGTTGGAACTCGAATCCCTTGCCGCCTCTGCCTTGGTGAGCGCCAACGCGATGCGGCGAGACCCCAGCCAGGCGGCGGAGCGGAGTCGCCGACGCCAAAGGAAGCTGTACGCCGCGGCACTCTTCACTGCGGGCATGGGTTTGCTGGCCTACTGGAGCAAACGCAAGGCGGACAACGCCTATACCGCCTACCTCGCCGCTGCCGGCGTCAAGCGGCAACAGAAACTGTTTGATCGCGCCGAGCGCTACGACCGTTTCGCCGGCGCTGCCTTCGTGGGAATGGAGGCG
>CAZVDW010000149.1:0-14987 GCA_964625645.1 uncultured Rhodospirillaceae bacterium | reverse complement strand
CGCAATTCCTCTAGCGGCACCGCTTCGGCTTCGGCGATCTCCTCCGCCGTGCGGTGGCGGACGAACACCGGCTTGCCGCGCCACATCACCTTGATCGACTGGCCTACCTCGATGGCCGACAGATCGACCTCCGTCGAAGCCATCGCCAGCACGTCGCGGGCAGGGTTCATTTGATGGACCAGCGGCCAGACGGCGGCAACCGTGCCCACCGCTGTCACCGCGCCCGTGGCCAGATACAGGAAATCGCGCCGGGTCTCGCCGTCCGGCCCGTGGGCAGTATTGTCGGTCATCCGGGATCCTTCTCCGCCGCGCCGATGGGACGCGCCTATGTGCCTCAATCCGCGAGGGTTGTCCAGGGATATAGCCCGGAAACTCACCTCTTCCAGGGGCGCGCATGCGGGCCTATTGTGCGCGGGCATTGATCGCGGGAGGCAACGTGAGCGAAAGCGACAGCGTAGAGCAGGGAAAGGCGCGCGCCAGTGTCTGGTTCGCCGAGTTGCGCGACCGCATATGCGCCGCCTTCGAGGCGCTGGAGGACGAGCTCGCCGCCGGACCCCATGCGGGAGCCGCGCCCGGGCGCTTCGAGCCCAAGGTCTGGGAGCGTTATGGCGGCGGTGGCGGCGTCATGTCGGTGATGCGCGGACGCGTATTCGAGAAGGTCGGCGTCAACATCTCGACCGTGTTCGGCGAGTTCTCGGAGGCCTTTCGCGGCCAGATTCCGGGCGCCGACGAGGATCCGCGTTTCTGGGCCAGCGGCCTCTCGCTGGTCGCCCACATGTGCTCGCCGCTGGTGCCGGCGGTGCATATGAACACCCGCCATATCGTTACCACGCGCGCCTGGTTCGGCGGCGGCGCCGACCTCACGCCCATGGTTTCCGACGACGACGACACGGCGCGTTTCCATGGCGCCCTGAAGGCCGCCTGCGATGCCCACGATGTGGCCGACCACGCGCGCTTCAAGGACTGGTGCGACGAGTATTTCTATCTGCCCCACCGCGACGAGCCGCGCGGTGTCGGCGGTATTTTCTACGACAATCTGGAAGGTGACTGGGATGCTGGCTTCGCCTTCACCCAGGATGTCGGGCGCGCCTTTCTCGAGGTCTATCCGGCGATCGTGCGCCGGCACCTGAACGCGCCCTGGACCGAGGCGCAACGCGAGCACCAGCTGGTGCGCCGCGGCCGCTATGTCGAATTCAACCTGCTGCACGACCGCGGCACGAAGTTCGGCCTGGCCACCGGCGGCAACACCGAAGCTATCCTCATGTCGATGCCGCCGGAGGTGAAATGGCCGTGAAATGGGCCGCGCTGGCGGCGCTCGCACTTGCCCTTCCCGCGCAGGCGGCGGAATGGCCGAACTCCGGCAACGGTCTCGCCAACACCCGCAATCAGGCCGAGGAGACGCAGATCTCGCCCGAGAACGTGGCGCGGCTTGCGGTCAAATGGAAGGCGCGTTTCACGGGCGACGTCACGACCACCCCGGCGGTCGATGGCGTGGCCGTCTATGTCAGCGATACCGGCGGCAAGCTGACCCGCCTCGACCGCGAGACCGGCGAGGTCGTCTGGAGCCGGTCGATCAAGGACTATACGGGCATTTTCGGCGACAATGCGCGCACGACCCCGGTCATTGTCGGCGACGTTCTGGTTCTCGGCTCCCAGGGCGCGCGCGAGCTGAACAAGGCCGGGGCGCGCATCATCGCCGTCGACAAGGCCACCGGCGAGCTTCTGTGGACCACGAAAATCGAGACCCACCCGGCGGCGGTGATCACCCAGTCGGCGATCGCCCATGAGGGCATCGCCTATGTCGGCGTCTCGTCCTGGGAGGAGTACATCGCCTCGAAAGTGCCGGGCTATGAGTGTTGCTCCTTCCGCGGCAGCCTGGCCGCGCTCGAGGTGGCGACGGGCGAACTGATCTGGCAGACACATGTGGTGCCCGACGCACCGGGCTATTCGGGCAACGCGGTCTGGGGCGGCATGCCGGCGATCGATGCCGCACGAGGCATGGTCTATATCACCACGGGCAACACCTACGCGGTGCCGGAGTCACTACGCGCGTGCGTGGCGGCGGCGCGGCGGCAGCGCTCCGCGGAAGCCGAGGCCGCCTGTCTCGCGGCTGAGCCGGTCAATTACGTCGATGCCTTCGTTGCTCTCGATCTGAAGACCGGCGAGATCGCCTGGGGCATGCCGGCTCTGCCCTACGACCCCTACACCCAGGCCTGTTTCGCGCCGACCGCCAATCCCGGCAATTGTCCGCCGCCGAAAGGCCCCGACTATGATTTCGCGCAGGGTCCATCGCTGTTCACGATCACCATGGATGGTGAGCCGCGGGATGTTGTCGGCGCCGGTCAGAAGAGCGGCGACTACTGGCTGCTCGATCGCGATACCGGTGAGGTGATCTGGCAAACGGAGGTCGGCCCCGGCAGTCCCCTCGGCGGTCTCGAATGGGGCTCCGCCACCGATGGCGCGCGGATATATGCCGCCGACGCCAATTACAGCAAGCGGTCGTGGCGGCTCAAGGGCAATAGCCCTGACGCCGGCCGCCGCATCAGCCACGGCTTCTGGAGCGCGCTTGACGCGACCACGGGCGAAATCCTCTGGCAGACGCCCGACCCCAACCCTGGCGGCGTGGATATGGCGGCGGTGAGCGTCGCCAATGGTGTCGTCTATGCGGGCTCCCTGGCATCGGGGCGCGAGGCGGACACCATGTTCGCGCTCGACGCCGAGACCGGCGAGATCCTCTGGCGCTTCGCCAGCGGCGGCTCGGTGGCCGGCGGCGCGGCGATCGTCGACGGCGTCGTCTATTGGAGCGCAGGCTACCGTTTGTGGGGCGGGCGTGGCGCCAACACGCTCTATGCCTTCAGCGTGCCATAGGAGAGGTCATCATGTCGTGCATGAAATCAATGCTGAGCGCCGCGACGCTGGTCGCAATGACCATCGCGTCGGCCGAGGCGATCGAGCGCCGGCCCGTCGATATCTGGAGCGACGGCACGCGCATGTCGGGCGATCTCTTTCTGCCCGACGGTTTCGCCGACGGCGAGGCGCGTCCGGCCATCCTCATGACCCACGGCTGGGGCGGGGTGCGCAATGACCTCAACGGCTCCTATGCCACCAAGTTCTCGCGCGCCGGCTTCGTGGTGCTGACCTTCGACTATCGCGGCTGGGCCGACAGCGACAGCCGCCTGGTCATGGTCGGCGAGCAACCGGCGCTGGACAGCAATGGCGAGGTCAGCGTGCAGGCCCGTGCCATCCGCGAGGTCGTCGATCCCGTCGACCAGACCCGCGACATCCTCAGCGCGCTCGATTATCTCAGCGGCGAGCCGGGCGTCGATATCTCCCGCATCGGCATCTGGGGCACCAGCTATTCCGGCGGCCATGTCATATACATAGGCGCCATCGACGATCGCGTGGCGGCGATCGTCAGCCAGGTCGGCTACCAGGGTGTCGGCATGACCCCGGCGCGGGCGCGGTTCGCCCGCCAACGTGCCATCGACAAGGCGCGCGGCGTCATCGACCCGATCCCGCAGGGCATCGATGTCGTGCCCAATCTCAAGGGCACGCCCGATCTCGCCCACATGCGCGACTACCGGCCCATCGACCATGCCGGCGCCATCAGGGTGCCGACGCTGGTCATCGATGTCAGTGACGAGGAGCTATTCGACCACAAGGCCAACGGCCGCGCGGTGTTCGAGATCATCGAGGCCAATGCCGAGGCGAAGTACAAGACCTATCAAGGCAAGCACTACGACATCTACTACCGCCACTACCAGGCCGCCTCGACCCTGGCATTGCAGTGGTTCAAACAGCACCTGATGCCGTAGTCGCCAACGCTTCGAGCTTCGCCAGGGCCGCCTCGCGGTTGGCGCTGAAGTCGCCGTCGATCCACCAGGTCTCGACGGCGCGCAGCAGGTCGCCGACGCCGGGGCCCGGCTCGATGCCGAGCGCGAGGGCGTCGCGACCGCTCACGGGCAGGCTCGGGATGGTCCAGCTCTCGGCCTGCGCCAGCATCGCGGCAAAGGGTGCCTCACCGCCCGCATCGGCGGCGGCGAGCAAGGCAAGCTCGACGAAGCGCCGCTTGCCGAGTTCGTAGAGCATGCGGCGTATTGTGACCGCGTCCATGTCGGCCTCCGGCAGCGCCTTGGCAGTCACCAGCTCACGGAGATGGTCGCTGTCGGCGCGCGACAGGCGCAGGCGCTCGGCGAGCGCCGCCGGCTCAGCCCCGACCATCGCCGCCAGGCGGCGCACGGCATTGCTGCCATGGCTGCGCTCGATCTCGATCAAGGCCGCGAGCCGCCCCGGCCAGTCGCGGCGCAGGTGGGGCAGCAAATGCGCCAACACGCCGCGCTCGGCCATGAGCGCGAGGGTGGGCAGGGGGTCCACGGCGGCGAGCAATTTCAGCAGCTCGGCCTGCAGCCGCTCGCCTGACAGCGTCTCCAGGCGGCCGGCTGCGGCGGCGCAGGCGTCGAGCGCATCGGCGTCGACCTCGCCGCGGCCGTAGCAGGCGAGAAAGCGGAAGAAGCGCAGCAGCCGCAGCACGTCCTCCTCGATGCGCCGCGCGGCGTCGCCGACGAAGCGCACGCGCCCCGCCTTCAGGTCCGCCTGTCCGCCATGGGCGTCGTAAAGCGTGCCGTCGGGATCGAGGAACATGGCGTTGAAGGTGAAGTCGCGGCGGGCGGCGTCGGCCGCCCAATCGTCGGTGAAGGCGACGCGGGCGTGGCGGCCGAAGGTCTCGACGTCGCGGCGCAAGGTGGTCACCTCATAGGGGCGGCCTTGCGAGACGACGGTGACGGTGCCGTGGTCGAGGCCGGTCGGCAGCGCCCGCAACTGCGCCGCCGCGGCCAGCGCCATCACCGTTTCCGGCCGGTCGGGCGTGGCGATGTCGATGTCGGCGATGGCGCGGTCGAGCAGGGTGTCGCGGACGCAGCCGCCGACGAAGCGCACGGTCTCGCCACGCGCAGAGAGCGCCGCCAGCACCTCCGCCGTCTCCGCCATCCACGGACGTGGCTCGATGCGCGTGCTCGGCTTCATTCCTCAGCGGTCGATATGGCCGGGAACGATACGCCCGTCCTCGAAGGCGGGCGGCACATAAGTGCCGCCGGGCGGCTCCCCCTGGGTCATGCCCGTAAAGAGCAGGCCGGCCAGCACCAGCACCAGGCCGGCGGCGATCAGATAGGCCCACGGCCCTTTGGCAAGCTCGGGCGGCGGCTGGCCTTGCGCCAGGGCCTTGCCGCGGGTCAGCCGCCACCAGACAAGGTAGGCCACGATCGGCAGCAGCAGCGGCAGCAGCTTGACCAGGAGATTGCTCACGGCCCCTCCTGCAGCACCTCGTGGAGGTTCACCAGCACGCGTGCGGTGGCGCCCCAGATGGTGTGGTGATGGTAATTGACCACATAGAACTCGCGCCGCCGGCCACGCGCGATGGCCCGCCGGCGCTTGCGGTTGGCGGGATCGAGCACATGCTCGAGCGGCACTTCGAAAGCCTCGGCCACCTCGAAGCTGTCGAGCACCAGGTCGCGCTCGATTTCGAGCGGCGGCTCGACGAAGCCGACCAAGGGCACCACGGAAAAGCCGGTGCCGGTGAGGCAGGTGTCGAGCGCCCCGGCGATCTCGACGCGATGCCGCGGCAGGCCGATTTCCTCTTCGGTCTCGCGCAGCGCCGTGTCGGTCGCGTCGCGGTCGTGCGCCTCGACGCGACCGCCGGGAAAGCTCACCTGCCCGGCGTGGTCGTTGAGCTGGTCGCCGCGGCGCGTGAGCAAGACCGTCATGCCCTGTGGGCGGTCGATCAAGGGCACCAGAACGGCCGCAGGCGTGGCGGCAGCGCCGTTCAGCACCGGCTCGGCGCTCGGCGAGGCGTCGATGAGGCCGGCCGCCGTCCGTGCCGCCATGCGCTCGGTGATTCGCGCCCGCATGCTCAGATGTCCCCCTCGGCGGCGGATCCGAGCACGAAGAAGCTGCCGGCGCTCCACACCCCGAGGGTGCCGGCGGCGTCTTCCTCCGCAAGCTCGACGAGGTCGTAGAACACCGCTCGCGTCACCAGGGCTTCGAGGCCGCGCGCGGCGTCGATCATGATGTAGGGCGAGGGCTCGCCATTGTCCGAATCCACCGTGACACGCAGGGGATGCCCAGGTCCCGCCACCACGGCGGCATCGATATTGCTGTGGAATTCGAGGCGCTGGTCGCGGCCGCTGCCATGCACGGCCATGGCCACGGCGAGAAACGGCGCATCGTCAACACGGATACGCGCGCGCTCGACAGGGGTCACCAGCCAGTAGTCGCCGTCCGCTTCGCGGCGCAGCACCGAGGCGAACAGACGCACCAGCGGTTTGCGGCCGATCGGCGAGCCGTGATAAAACCACGTCCCGTCGCGGCCTATGCGGATATCGATGTCGCCGCAGAGCATCGGACCCAGGTCCGCGCTCGCCGGCAAGGCATCGGGCCCGGAAAGTTCCGACGTCGCGCTGGGTGGTCTGCCTTCCATCCGGCTACGTTAACCCAAAGCACGGGCTGCTAACAGGATGTCCGATTCCGCCGCGATCGAAACCACCGACAACGCCGATACCGTTGACCGGATCGATGCCCTGGGCAAACGCATGGCTGACGTGCGCGACCATGTGGGCGAGCTCATTTTCGGCCAGGAGCGCGTCGTCAACGAGGCGCTGATCACGATCATGTCCGGCGGCCACGCGCTGCTCGTCGGCGTGCCCGGTCTTGCCAAGACACGCTTGACCGAGACCCTCGGCACGGTGCTCGGCCTGGCCGAGAAGCGCATTCAGTTCACCCCCGACCTGATGCCGGCGGATATCGTCGGCTCCGAGGTGCTGGAGGAAAGCGAGGCCGGCAGGCGCGCCTTCCGCTTCATCAAGGGTCCGGTGTTCTGCCAGCTGCTGATGGCCGATGAGGTGAACCGCGCCAGCCCGCGCACCCAATCGGCGCTGTTGCAGGCCATGCAGGAGCACGAAGTGTCCGTCGCCGGCCAGCGTCATGCCCTGCCGCAGCCGTTCCACGTCATCGCCACCCAGAATCCGCTCGAGCAGGAGGGCACTTATCCCTTGCCCGAGGCTCAGCTCGACCGCTTCATGATGCAGATCGATGTCGGCTATCCCGACCTCGCTGCGGAGCGCGCGCTGGTGCTGGCGACCACCGGCGCCGAGAGCAAAGAGGCCGAGGCGGTCATGGACGCCGAGGAGCTGATGGCGGCCCAACGCCTGGTGCGACGGGTGCCCGTCGGCGAAAAGGTGATCGAGGCCATCCTCGCCCTGGTGCGCTCGGGGCGGCCCGAGGAATCGAGCATCGAGATGGTGCGCGAGGCGGTCTCCTGGGGTCCCGGCCCGCGTGCCAGCCAGGCGCTGATGCTGTCCAGCCGCGCCCGCGCCATCATCGATGGCCGCCTGACGCCGTCGGTCGACGATGTGCTGGCCCTGGCGCCGCCGGTGTTGCGCCATCGCATGGCCGTGAGCTTCGCCGCCCGCGCCGATGGCATCACCATCGAGCAAGTCATCGATCGCATGTGCGAGCCGCTTGCTTAGAGCTCGCCCATGAGCCTCGAAGTCAGGCGCGAGGCGGAGCACGCGGCAGCCGGTCTGCCGCCCTTGCTGGTCGAGGCGCGGCGCATCGCGGCGACGGTGCAGCAAGGCGTTCACGGCCGCCGCCGGGCCGGGCCCGGTGAGACCTTCTGGCAGTTCCGCCGTTACGAATCCGGCGATCCGGCGAGCCTGATCGACTGGCGGCGCTCGGCCAAGTCCGATCGCCATTATGTGCGCGAGCAGGAATGGGAGGCGTCCGCCACGGTCTGGCTCTGGCGCGATGCCTCGCCGTCGATGAATTTCGCCTCGCCAGGGCTCTCTGTCACCAAGCGCCGCCGCGCCGACGTCCTGCTGCTGGCCCTGGCCGACCTTTTGCTGCGCGGCGGCGAGCAGGTGGCGCTGTTGGGCGAGGGCCGGCGCCCGGCCCGCGGCAGTGCCGCCTTGGCGCGGCTGGGCGAGGCCGTGGCGCGCGACAATGGCGATGCGGTTGGCCTGCCCGCACGCGAAGCCCTGCCCCGCCATGCCCAGATCGTGCTGATCGGCGATTTCCTCGATCCGCCGGAGGCCATCGAGCAGGCGGTGCGCGGGCTTGCGGGCGACGGCGCCGAGGGCTGCCTGGTGCAGATTCTGGATCCGGCCGAGGAAAGCCTGCCCTATAGCGGGCGGGTCCGCTTCCAGGGCCTGGAAGGCGAAGGCGATCCCCTGATCGGCCGTGTCGAAGCCATCCGGCCCGCCTACCATGCCCGTCTTGCCGCCCAACGCGAGGCGCTGACATCGCTGTGCCGCCGGCTCGGCTGGCGCTTTCTCGGCCATCGTACCGATCACACGCCGGAGACGGCGCTGCTGGCGCTTTATCTCGGTTTGTCCGGCGAAGCGAGCCGGCATCAATGAGCCTGACCGCGCTCAGTTTCGCCACCCCGTGGCTGCTGGTCGCCCTGGCGGCGCTGCCGCTGATCTGGTGGCTGCTGCGGGTCAATCCGCCGGCACCCCGGCGTTTCGCCTTTCCCGCCGTGCGCCTGCTGCTGGGCCTGCGCGAGACCGAGGAGACCCCGAGCCACACGCCGCTTTGGCTGCTGCTGCTGCGCCTGCTGCTGGCCGCCTTGATCATCATCGCCTGTGCCGGGCCTTTGCTCGATGCCTCCCACGAGGCCGAAAGCGACGGCCCGCTGCTGCTGGTGATCGACGATGGCTGGGCCGCGGCGCCGACCTGGCAGACGCGCCTGGCACGGGCCGAGGCCTTGCTGGCGCGGGCCGAGCGGCAGGGCCGCGCGGTGATGGTGGCGACCACCGCGCCGGGCAGCGAAAGTCAGGCAAGCGGCCTGCTGACGGCCGCCGCGGCGCTGGAGCGCGTTCGCGCCCTCGTGCCCAAGCCTTGGCCGGTCGACCGCGCGGCCGCCCAACGCAGCGTGGCCGAGGCGGTAGCCGAAGTGGGCGAGACGATGCAGGTGGCCTGGCTGAGCGACGGCCTTGCCGGCGGGCACGCCGCCGCCGACGAAGCTTTCGTCGCGGCGCTCGGAGGACTCGGGCCGCTGACCGTCTATGCGGCGCCG
Organism: uncultured Rhodospirillaceae bacterium; assembly: GCA_964625645.1. Taxonomy (GTDB): domain Bacteria; phylum Pseudomonadota; class Alphaproteobacteria; order UBA7887; family UBA7887; genus UBA7887. Next base: position 5,920 of record CAZVDW010000149.1, on the reverse strand, counting down.
CCGGTGGCGCGCGCCAAGGCCCTGCTGCCACCGCGCGACGATGGCGATGCCCTCAGCCTGCGCGCCCGGCGCGTGGCGGCGGGCGCGGCCGAGACGGTCGAGATACGGGCGCTTGCCGCGGACGGGCGCATCTTGACGCGCCAGGGCCTGAATTTCGAGGCCGAGGCGACCGCCGCCGAGGCTGTCCTGGAAGTGCCGACGGCGGTGCGCAACGAGATCGCGCGCCTCGACATCGACGGCCAGACCAGCGCCGGCTCGGTGATCCTGGTCGACGAACGCTGGCGCCGGCGGCCGGTCGGCTTGATTTCGGGCGGTGGTAGCGAGCGCAATCAGCCGCTGCTCTCGGAGCTCTACTATCTCGACCGCGCCCTGCAGCCCTTCAGCGAGGTTCGCCGCGGTTCCGTGTCCGAGCTGTTGGATAGCGGGCTGTCGGTTCTCGTGCTTGCCGATGTCGCACGCCTGATCGGCCAGGATCAGGCGCGTGTCGAAGGCTGGCTCGACGAGGGCGGTGTGCTGGTGCGCTTTGCCGGGCCGCGGCTGTCCGAAGGCGCCGATGACCTGATGCCGGTGGCGCTTCGCCTCGGCGGCGGCCGCGCCCTGGGCGGCACGCTGACCTGGGAACAGCCGATGCCGCTCGACGATTTCCCCGAGGCCTCGCCCTTCATCGGCCTGGCCGTGCCCGATGACGTGCGCATCGAGCGCCAGGTGCTGGCCGAGCCGGCGGTGGACCTGGCCGGGAAGACCTGGGCCAGGCTGGCCGACGGCACGCCGCTGGTGACGGCCGAGCGCCGCGGCGGCGGCTGGCTCGTGCTCTTTCACACCACCGCCAATACGGACTGGTCGTCGCTGGTGCTGTCGGGCCTGTTCGTCGACATGCTGCAACGCATCGTGGCTCTGGCCAATGGCGTCGACGAAGGCGACCTGTCGGCCTATTTGACGCCGCTGTCGACGCTTGACGGCTTCGGGCGGTTGGGCCCGCCGAGTGCCGAGGCGACGGCCATCGCCGGCAGCGATTTCGCGGCCACCGAGGTCGGGCCGGCGCATCCGCCGGGCGAATATGGCGACGGCCCCAGGCGCCGCGCGCTCAATCTGGCGCCCGCGACCTTGGCGCTGCGGCCGATCGAGTCCATCGCCGGCATGCCGCCGACACTGGATCTCGAGGCCCGCCGCGAGCTCGACCTGGCGCCCTGGCTGCTGCTCGCCGCCTATGTCCTGGCGCTGATCGACCTCGCCATCGCGCTCGGCCTGCGCGGCGCCCTGCCGAGCCTGAGCCGTGGCGGCGCCTCCGCCGCTGCCATCGCGCTTGCCGTGCTTCTGGCAGCGAATTCGGACGTTGTCGCGCAGGACGCCGCGCTCGATGACGCGCGTATCGTCGAGCTCACGGAGAAGACCCATTTCGCCTATGTGGTGACGGGCGATGCCGAGGTCGACGCGACCAGCCACCAGGGCCTGCGCGGGCTGGTGATGATCCTGCGCACGCGCACCGCGATAAAGCCCGGCCAGCCCGTCGGCATCGACCCGGCCCGTGACGAGCTTGCCTTCTACGCCCTCATTTACTGGCCGGTGACCGACAATCAGCAGCCGCTCTCCGACGACGCCCTGGCCAATATCGGCGCCTATCTGCGGGCCGGCGGCATGATTCTCTTCGACACCCGCGACCAGTCGCCGATCGACGTGATCGAGCGTCACACCGGGGGTCGGGACAACAAGCTGAGTGCCATTCTGAGAGGCCTCAACGTGCCGCCGCTGAGCCCGGTGCCCATCGACCACGTGCTGCGGCGCTCGTTCTATCTGCTCGACGAGTTTCCCGGCCGCTGGCGCAGTGGCGAGCTCTGGGTCGAGCGCTACGAAGGCGACGTCAATGACGGCGTCTCCTCCATCATCATCGGCGGCAACGACTATGCCGGCGCCTGGGCGCTGGACGAGGACGGCTATCCGCTCTACCAGCTCGTGCCGGGTGGCCAGCGCCAGCGCGAGCTGGCCATGCGCTTCGGCGTCAACCTGGCGATGTATGCCTTGTCGGGCAACTATAAGGCAGACCAGGTGCATATCCCGGCGATCCTGCGGCGGCTGGGCCGGCCGGCGCCAGAGGTCACGGAGTAGCGGGCGATGGACAGCGCGCTGGGTATCGCCTTCTCGCCGCTCCTGCCGCTGTGGCTGTTGGCCCTGCTGGCCTTGCCGGCGCTGCTGCTGCTGGTAATTGCCGCCCGGAGCGGCGCGCGCGGCGCCGGTTGGCGGGCGCTGGTGCTGGCCATCCTCCTGCTCGGCCTGCTTGGTCCCTCGGTGAGCCGTGAGCAGCGCCGGCCGCTGCCCGACGTGGCCGCGCTGATCGTCGACCGCTCGGAAAGCCAGGCCATCGGCGCGCGCGGCGGCCAGACCGACGAGGCCGAGGCGGCGCTGGTCGAGGCGCTTGCCGCCTTGCCCGATCTGGAGACCCGGATCGCCGTGCTGCCGCGCACGGACGGGGCCGAGGGCACGCGCCTGTTCGATGCCGCGGCGCGCCTGCTGGCGGACGTGCCGCCCGAGCGCCTGGCGGGCACGCTGTTGCTGACCGACGGCCAGGTGCATGATGCGCCGGGCGCTGAGGGCGCGGCCGCGCTGGGGCCGCTGCATGTGCTGCTGACCGGCGCGCCGGACGAGCGCGATCGCCGCCTGGCTCTGGAGCAGGCGCCGGGTTATGGCATCGTCGGCGACGAGGTTAGCCTGACCGTGCGGGTGATCGACGACCGTGCCGCGGGCGAGCCGGTGACGCTGCTGGTCTCCGTCGATGGCGCACCGGCGCGGCGGCTGCCGCTCAGGGTCGGCGAGGCGTCGGCGGTGACGGTGCCGATCGACCATGCCGGGGCCACGGCGATCGAACTGACCGTCGGCGCCAGCGACGACGAACTGACGGCGCTCAACAACCGCGTGGTGGCGGTGGTCAACGGCGTGCGCGACCGCCTGCGGGTGATGCTGGTCTCCGGCGAGCCCAATGCGGGATTGCGCAGCTGGCGCAACCTGCTCAAGGCCGATCCGTCGGTGGATCTCGTGCATCTCACCATCCTGCGCCCGCCCAACACCTCGGACCTGACGCCGGTGCGCGAGCTGTCGCTGATACCGTTCCCGGCCGACGAGCTGTTCGCCGCCGACCTCGGCAAGTTCGACCTGGTGATTTTCGACAGCTATCACCGGCGCGGCATCCTGCCCATGCTCTATCTCGAGAATGTGGTCGACTATGTGTTGGGCGGCGGCGCCATGCTCGACGCCGCCGGGCCCGCCTTTGCCTCGCCGCTCAGTCTGGCCTCGACACCCCTTGGCAGCGTCTTGCCGGCGCGGCCCAACGGCCAGATCCATGCCGCGCCTTTCCTGCCGCGGCTGACCGACACCGGCTTCCGCCATCCCGTGACCAATGATTTGCCGGGCAATGGCGCGGATACGGAGCTGGAGCCCGAATGGGGGCGCTGGTTCCGTCATATCGGCGCGGATTTGCGTGGCGGCATTCCCCTGATGGAAGGCTTCGACAGCCAGCCCTTGCTGGTGCTGGAGCGCGTCGGCGACGGCCGCGTGGCGCAACTGCTCTCGGATCAGTCCTGGCTCTGGGCCAAGGGCTTCGAGGGTGGCGGGCCGCAGTCCGACATGCTGCGGCGCCTCGTCCATTGGCTGATGAAGGAGCCCGACCTGGAGGAAGAGGACCTGGTCGCCGAAGCGCTCGACGGGCAGATCGTGGTTACCCGCCGCAGCCTGACTCCGGTGGACGGCGCCTTGGCCATAACCGCTCCCGACGGCGCCAGGAGCGAGCTGGCGCTGGAGGAGCGCGGCGACGGCACGGCCACGCTGCGCATCGCCGACGCCGCGCCCGGCCTCTGGCGTTTCGCGCATGACAGCCACACCGCGATCGCCGTGCTCGGCGCCGCCGACAGCCGCGAGATGGAAGACGTGCGCGCCACCGAGGCCATCCTCGGACCTTTGGCCGAGGCCACGGGCGGCGGCGTGGTCTGGCTGGCGGCGGACGGCGTGCCCTCCTTGCGCAAGGTGCGCGCCGGGCGCAGCGCCGCCGGCCGCGGCTGGCTCGGCCTGATCGAGCGCCGCCGCCACCTCGTCACCGGCCTCGACCAACACCCCCTGCTGCCGGCCTGGCTACTGCTCGCCCTGGCCCTCGGCGGCTTGCTCGTCGCCTGGCGAGCCGAGGGGCGGTAGTGTCGTTATCCTTGCTGCCGGGAAATTTCGTTCGCAGCGACGGCAAGGTCGCGCAAGGGAGGATGCCATGGCCCGTCAAGATGCTCGCGCGAAGAAGCGCCTGGCCAAGAAGGCCAAGCGCGGGTTTCGTGGCTACCCCGTCGGCACGCTGAGCTGCTACGGTCCGGATGATCGTCGCGCGTCCAAGCTGGTCGCGGCGGTTATCGAGCACGAGGGCGGCGAGGCCACGCATATGCGCAAATGGTACAGCGAGCACGACGACGTCCGCGAAAGCCTTGAGATCGCCAAGGAAGCGGTCGACTTTCTCGACCAGTTCGGCGTCCGCAGCGTGGTGATGCCGGAGACGATCATCGGCTGCCCGCATGAAGAAGGCATCGACTACCCCGGCCCCGTCTGCCCGGAATGCCCTTACTGGGCCAACCGCGACCGCTGGACGGGCGAGCTGATACACTGAGGCTGCGGAAACAGATATCCTGTCCCCGCATTTACGGTGCCGTCGCCCGGCGCCCGCGAAGCCTCAGTCCGTCTCGGCCTTGAGGGTGTCGAGCTGCATCCGCGCGCCGGCGATCAGGCAGAGCAGGTCCGATGTCAGCATGACCATGTCGAAACCCCGCTTCACCGCGCCGGCGGCAAATTCCGCGCCGGCGCAGTGCATGGCAGCCTTGATGCCGTGCCGGTGCGCGGTATCGCGAATCTTGTCGCAGGTCGCGAGATGGATCGGGTCGGGATTGTCGGGGCGCGGATTCAGGTCCAAGGCGAGGGACAGGTCGCTGGGGCCGATATAGACGGCGTCGAGGCCGGGCGTGGCGCAGATGGCGTCGAGATTGGCGAGCCCCTCCTTGGTTTCGATCATGGCCATGACAACGATCTCGTCGTTGGCTTCGGCCAGGTAGTCGGCGCCGCCATAATGCATGGCGCGCACGGGCCCTGCCGAGCGCATGCCGAGCGGCGGATAGCGGCACGCGGCCACGGCCCGGGCGGCCTCCGCGGCCGTGTTGACCAGCGGCACGATGATGCCGTAGGCGCCGAGGTCCAGCGCCCGCATGATCGTCGCCGGGTCGTTCCAGGCGACGCGCACGATGGGGACCGTGTCGGTCTGCGATATCGCCTGCAGCATGGGCAGGACATCGCTCAGTTCCGACGTGCCGTGCTGCAAATCGACGCAAAGGGCATCGAAGCCCTGGCGCGCCATCAGCTCGGCCGTGAAGCCGTGGGACACGGAAAGCCAGCCCAGGGTCACGCATTTGCCGTCTCGCCACATCTGCTTGATTTTGTTCGCTCGCATCGTCATGCCTCGGGAGTTGTGTCTATGGGCTTGGGCGCGCTGTCGCGGCCAAGGATTCCGCCCTCAATCTATCGCGGCACACCGCGGTGTCCAGCGTCGCGACACCGGCCGGGGGTGTCGGGGGGCAGCGGGTGCCATCGCCGGCTCTACGCCATCCTCGCCGGCATTGTGAAGCTGGCGACGAGGGGCGCGTGGTAACTTTCCGCCGATCCCGCGCCGGTGGCCAGCGCCACCCATTCGTCGTGCAGCAGCTCGTTGTGGGTCTCGATGCCGCGGTAATGCCCAAGCAGCTGCCGCGAGACGAGGATATGGTCGGGCTGCATGGCGCGGCCGTGATGCAGCATCGAGGCGGTGGTCTCGGCCGTGCCGGCGCGCAGCAGTGCCAGCACCCGCTCGGCCAGGTCCGGGCTGCCGGTGTTGTCGGTATCGGCGCGCAGGATCTCGGTGGCGATCTCGTCG
>CAZVDW010000148.1:0-7464 GCA_964625645.1 uncultured Rhodospirillaceae bacterium | reverse complement strand
CCGCGAGTGGCAAGGAGACGCTAGATGACCATCGACTGGAAAGGCCCTGGCAACCCTTCCCGATCAGCCAAGGTTTTCCTGGTGGGCGCCGGACCCGGCGACCCCGAACTGCTGACACTGAAAGCCGCGCGTCTGCTTTGCGAAGCCGATGCGGTGGTTTACGACCGCCTGGTGTCGGAGGCCGTCCTGGCCCTGGCACCTGCAGCCGCCGAGCGTATCTACGTCGGCAAGAAAAGCGGTTTTCACACCCTTCCCCAAGATCAAATCAATGCCCTTCTGGTGCGCCTGGCCCGGCGCTGCAAGCAGGTCGTGCGCCTGAAGGGGGGCGATCCCTTCGTTTTCGGTCGCGGCAGCGAAGAGGTGGCGCATCTCGGCGACCACGGCATTGCCTGCGAGGTGGTGCCGGGCATCACCGCCGCCATGGGCTGCGGCGCCGCAGCGGGAATTCCGCTGACCCATCGCGGGCTTGCCAGTGGCGTGCGTTTCGTCACAGGCCATTGCCGTGAGAATGGTGAGCTTAACCTGGATTGGCATGGACTGGCCGACCCCGACACCACCATTGTCATCTACATGGGGCTGGCCAATCTGCCGCTGATCGCGGTACGGCTCATGGATGCCGGATTGTCGCGGCACACGCCCGCCGCCGCGATCGCCGACGGCACCCTGCCCGGCGAGAACGTTGTTGCCAGCACCCTGGCGGGCCTGCCCGCCGCCGTCGCACGGCACGGCCTGCGCCCCCCCGCCACACTGGTCATCGGTCGCGTGGCGGCTTTTGCCCAAGTTGATGCAGCGGACGATGCGCTTGTCGCCTGCGGGGCATAGCGGCTGGCTGATCGCGGCCCTGCTCGCCGCGGGCACTGCCGCGGCCGAACCGCCGGCCGCACGCCAAGACGAGATACTGCATGCGCTGCGCCACGACTGCGGCTCCTGCCATGGCCTAACCTTGCATGGCGGCCTAGGGCCGGCGCTGCTGCCGGCGACGCTCGCGGAAATGCCCGATGAGGCGCTGGTCGAGGTCATTCTCGATGGCCTTCCGGGCACGCCCATGCCACCTTGGCGCTTTATCCTGAGCCGAGACGAAGCGACATGGCTGGTGCGGCGCCTGAAAGAGGGTTTGTGACGTGAGACTTCTGATATTCGCCCTGGTCGCGGTCCTGGCGGCCTGCCAGCAGGCGCCTTTGCGCGGCAGCGGCGACCTTGGCCTGGTCATCGAGCGCGCGGCGGGGCGCATCGCGGTGATCGAGACCAGCGGGCGGCAGGTGCTCGGCAGCATCGACGGGCCCGGCGACCTCTCGCATGCGTCGGCCGTGTTCTCGCGCGACGGGCGCTTCGCCTTCATCTTCGGCCGCGACGGTGGCCTCACCAAGGTCGATCTGCTGCGGCGCCGCATTGCCGCGCGCGTGATCCAGGCCGGCAACAGCATCGGCGGCGCCATTTCCCAGGACGGCCGACTGGTCGCGGTCTCCAACTACGAGCCCGGCGGCGTGCGCGTCTTCGACACGGAGACCCTGGCGCCGGTAGCGGATATCCCCGCCAGCTATGGCGACGGTGGCGCGCGCTCGAAGGTGGTCGGCCTGGTCGATGCGCCGGGCCAGCGCTTCGTCTTCAGCCTCTACGACGCCGGCGAGATCTGGATTGCCGACATGGCCGATCCCACCGCCCCCGCCATCACGCGTTTCCGTGATGTCGGCGTGCAGCCCTATGATGGTCTGATCACCCCCGACGGGCGCCATTATCTCGCCGGGCTGTTCGGCGAGGACGGCGTTGCCATGCTCGACCTCTGGCATCCCGAGAACGGGGTGCAGCGGGTGCTCGACGGCTATGGCCGCGGCGAGGAGCCGTTGCCGGTCTACAAGATGCCCCATCTCGAAGGCTGGGCCAGCGCCGGCGACAGACTGTTCCTGCCGGCGGTCGGCCGCCACGAGGTGCTGGTGGTCAACCGCGCCAGCTGGCGCGAGATCGGCCGCATCGCCGTGCACGGCCAACCCATCTTCGCCATCGCCCGCCCCGACGGCCGCCAGATCTGGGTCAATTTCGCCCTGCCCAACAATGACCTGATCCAGGTCATCGATACGGAAACCCTGGAGATCGTCGCCGCGCTCGATCCCGGCAAGGCCATCCTCCATATGGAATTCACGCCCCGCGCGGAACAGGTCTGGGTGTCGGTGCGCGATGCCGACAAGGTGGTGGTCTACGACCCCGAGACTTTCGAGGTTCTGGCCAGCCACACCATCGACAAGCCGAGCGGCATCTTCCTTTCCGCACGTGCCCACAGGATCGGGCTATGACCATGCTAAGCGACAAGGAGCGCCGGCTGCTGGACGGCTATCAGCGCGACTTTCCCTTGCTGCAACAACCGTTCGCCGTGATCGCGGCCGAGCTCGGCATGGCCGAGGACGAGGTGATAGAAAGTTGCCAGCGCCTGCAGGATGACGGCGTGATCAGCCGTATCGGTGCCACGGTGGCGCCGCACCGCAGCGGCTGGAGCACCCTGGCTGCCATGGCGGTGCCGCCTGAGCGCTTGGAGCAGATCGCGACCCTGGTCAGTGCGCGCCCGGAGGTGAACCACAATTACGAGCGCGAGAACGAAATCAATCTCTGGTTCGTGGTGACCGCCGCCAGCCGCGAGGACGTTGCCGGCGTGCTCGACGACATCGCCGGAGAAAGCGGTATCGAGGTGCTCGACCTGCCGCTGGAAGAGCCGTTTCGCCTCGATCTGGGCTTCCCCTTGCAATGGAGTTGAGCCAGGACGACAGGCGGCTGCTGGCCGCGCTCGAAGACGGCTTGGCGATCACCGGCGAGCCTTTTGCTGTGCTCGCCGAACGCCTCGGCTGGGCGGAAGCGCGGGTGCGCGAGGACATCGACGACTTGCAGGCCCGTGGCGTCATCCAGCGCTTCGGCATCGTCGTCAACCATCGCCGGCTTGGCTACGACGCCAACGCCATGGTGGTCTGGGAAGCCGCGGCCGAGGACGCCAGCGACTGCGGCCATAGATTGGCGGCGCTGCCCTACGTCACCCTCGCCTATCGGCGTGCGCCACGCCCGCCGCTCTGGCCCTATACGCTCTATGCCATGATCCACGGCCGTGACCGCGGCCGGGTCGAGGCCCTGATCGAGGAGGCCACGGTAGCGGCGGGGCTTACCGGTGTCAGCCGCGAAATCCTCTTCAGCAAGCGCTGCTTCAAGCAGCGCGGCGCCCGTTATCAGCGCGAGCTGGCCGATGGATGACATCGACCGCAAGATCATCAACGCACTCCAAGGCGGCTTTCCGATCGCCGAGCAGCCTTATGCGGAGGCGGCCGAAAAGCTCGGCCTGGACGAAGCGACCTTGATTTCGCGCCTTGATGCGCTACTGGCCGACGGCACCCTGTCGCGTTTCGGCCCGCTTTACGATGCCGAGCGTCTTGGCGGCGCCGTGACCCTGGCGGCGATGGCGGTGCCCGATGCGCATTTCGATGCGGTCTGCGAGCTGGTCAATGACCATCCGGAAGTCGCCCACAACTATGCCCGCGACCATGCCTTCAACATGTGGTTCGTGGTCGCCGCCGAAAGTCGCGAGCGCATCGATGCCGTGCTCAACACCATCGAGGCCGAGACCGGCTGCGACGTGTTCGACATGCCGAAGGAAGAGACTTTCTTCCTGCAACTGAGGCTGCGCGCATGACCGACCTCGACGCCACGGACCGCGCCATCGTGCTGGCGACGCAAGCAGGCCTGCCGCTCTGCCCGCGGCCCTATCACGCGGTGGGCGAGGAGATCGGCGTGTCGGGCGAGGAGGTCATGCGGCGCATGCAGGCCATGCGCGCGCGCGGCGCCATCCGCCGCCTCGGCGCGGTGCCCAACCACTACGCCATCGGCGTCCAGGCCAACGCCATGTCGGTCTGGGACGTGGATGACGCTCGCGTCGCGGCGCTCGGCGCCCAGGTTGGCGCGCTCGACTGCGTCAGCCACTGCTATCGCCGGCCACGCCATCTGCCCGATTGGCGCTACAATTTTTTCGCCATGGTGCACGGTCGCGACCGCGCGGAAGCGGAAGCCCACGTGGCCGAGATCGCGGCCATCCTCGGCGACGCCTGCCGCGCCCACGAGCTGCTGTTCAGCACGCGCATCCTCAAGAAGACCGGCCTTAGGCTGCTGGCGGACTGAGCCATGTTCCGCTTGCACCAGTTCATATCCGAGCTTTTCGAGCCGACGCCTGCGCTGCGCCGCAGGCCGCCCGGGCCGGTGGTGATCTGGAACCTGATCCGGCGCTGCAACCTCAACTGCCGGCACTGCTATGCCCTGTCCACGGACATCGATTTTGCCGGCGAGCTGAGCCTTGCCGAGGTCGAGACGGCGATGGCCGACCTGCGGGCCTTCGGCGTGCCGGTGCTTGTCCTCTCGGGCGGCGAGCCATTGCTGCGCCCGGATATCTTCGAGATATCAGCCCGCGCCAAGGCGCTCGGCTTCTACACCGCGCTGTCCACCAACGGCACCCTCATCGACGACGCCATGGCCGACCGCATCGCCGGTATCGGCTACGACTATGTCGGTATCAGCCTCGACGGCATCGGCGCCGTGCACGACACTTTCCGCCGCCAGGATGGCGCTTTCGAGGCCGCGCTGGCGGGCCTGCGCCGCTGCCGCGAGCGTGGCATCAAGGTCGGCATGCGCTTCACCATGACCGAGGTCAACCATGAATCGCTGGCGCCTTTGCTCGATCTGATGGAGGCGGAGGCGATCGACAAGTTCTATCTCTCGCACCTGGTCTATTCCGGGCGCGGCAACCGCTATCGCGACGACGACGCCATGCACCGCACCACCCGTCAGATGATGGAGCTGCTGTTCGAGCGTTGCCTGGCTTCCGTCGAGGCCGGCGCCGGCCGCGAATATGTCACCGGCAACAACGACGCGGACGGACCTTACTTCCTGCACTGGGTGAGGCGGCGCTTCCCCGAGCGGGCAGCGCATATCCAAGCCAAGCTCGAGGCCTGGGGCGGCAACGCCTCGGGCGTCAACGTCGCCAACATCGACAATCTCGGTAACGTGCATCCGGATACCCACTGGTGGCACCACGATCTCGGCAATCTGCGCGAGCGCCCGTTCTCGGAGATCTGGCCCGACACCAGCGATCCCATCATGGCCGGCCTCAAGGCCGAGCCGCGCAACATCGGCGGGCGTTGCGGCGAGTGCCGTTACGCCCCCATGTGCAACGGCAATACGCGCATCCGGGCATTGCGCGTCTACGACGACCCCTGGGCGGAGGACCCTGCCTGCTATTTGAGCGACGTTGAAATCGGAGCCCTGCAATGCGCTGGCTGATTGCCTTCCTCTGCTTGGCGGGCGCGGCCAATGCCGCCGACGCGCCCGGGCTTTACGCCGAGCATTGCGCCGAATGCCACGGGCCCGAGCGACTCGGCGCCATGGGACCGGCGCTGCTGCCCGGCAATCTCGGACGCCTCAAGCGCGACGCCGCGGCCGGCGTGATTCGCGACGGGAGGGTGTCGACACAGATGCCGGGCTTTGCCGAGCTCCTGGACGATGCCGCGGTCGAGGCCCTGGCGGACCTGATCTTCAAGCCGCCGATCGATACGCCGGTGTGGGCGGAGGCGCATGTTGTCGCGAGCCGTATCGAGCACGTGGCGCCAACCGTGCCCAATGGGCCGCCGCTCTACGATGCCGACCCCCTCAACCTGTTCGTGGTGGTCGAAAGCGGCGACCACCATGTCAGCCTGCTCGACGGCGACAGCTTCGAGGTCATCACGCGCTTCCCGAGCCGTTACGCCCTGCACGGCGGCGCCAAGTTCTCGCCCGACGGCCGCTTCGTCTATTTCGGCTCGCGCGACGGCTGGGTCTCGAAATACGACCTCCATCGCCTTGAGCTGGTGGCCGAGGTCCGCGCCGGCATCAACACCCGCAACATCGCCATCTCGGCGGACGGCCGGGTTGTCGCGGTGGCGAACTATTTGCCTAAGACATTAGTCATGCTCGATGCCGACTTGCGCCTCTTGCGGATGATCCCCGCGACCACCGCGGTCGGCAGAACGACATCGCGGGTGAGCGCAGTCTACCAGGCGGCACCGCGCGAGAGCTTCGTTGTGGCGCTCAAGGACATCCCCGAGATGTGGGAGATATCCTACGCCGAGGTTCCTCCTCCCGTGCTCGCCGATTTCGTGGAAAGCCACGAGAACGGCAGGGCCGACGCACTGGTCGCCAACGACGACGCCTTCCCCATTCGCCGGGTGCCGCTCACAGCACCGCTCGACGACTTCTTCTTCGACCCCACCTACCGTCTGGTGATGGGCTCCGCGCGCGGTGCCGGCAAGGCCGTGGTGGTGCATCTGGACGTGCGCCGCGAGATCGCCGAGATCGCCATGCCAGGCCTGCCGCACCTGGGTTCCGGCATCTCCTGGATGCGCAACGGCGCGCGCGTCATGGCGACGCCACATTTGGGCAAGGGCCGCATCAGCGTCATAAACATGGACGATTGGTCCGAGATCGCCACCATCGACACCCTCGGCCCGGGCTTCTTCATGCGCAGCCATGAAGACACGCCTTACGCCTGGGCCGATGTCTTCTTCGGCCCCAACAAGGACGCCATCCACGTCATCGACAAGCAAAGTCTGGAGATCGTTCGAACCCTAAGACCCGAGCCCGGCAAGACCGCCGCCCACATCGAGTTCACTCGCGACGGCAGCCACGCCCTGGTCAGCCTCTGGGAGCACGACGGCGCCATCATCGTCTACGACGCCACCAGCCTCGAGGAAGTCACCCGCATCCCCTTCGTCAAGCCGTCCGGCAAATACAACGTCTACAACAAGATCAGCTTAAGCGAAGGCACGAGCCACTAGAATTTTTCTAGCCGACAGGGCGGTTATCGGCCTGTTGGGCGAAGCCGACCGCCACGCTCACGCCGGCGGCAAAAACGACTATACTTCGGCTTCGACCCGGCGCGCTTGGGTGAGATTGGCCGATACTGTCTGTCGGCCGGTCTTGCGGCGCGAGCAATCTTGCCGCATGACTCGAGACCCGGGAGGCTGGTTGATCGGAAGGCCGGGTGAGGGAATTCGAATGAATTGTGCCGAATGCGACCACGATAATCGTGACGGCTCGAAATTCTGCACGGTTTGCGGGGCCGCCCTGTATCTGATGTGTCTGCGCTGCGCCGCGCCGATCATCGAAAGCGACAGGTTTTGCAGCGGCTGTGGCGCCCGCGTCAACAGCGGCGGCGGCGTACCGCATCTAGCGCCACTCCTCGAGCACAATGCGCCGGCCACCACCGCCGCGGCTTCTCCCTCCCTCAGCGCCGAGCGCAAGAACGTCACCGTGCTGTTTGCCGATATTTCCGGCTTCACCGCCATGAGCGAGAAGCTCGACCCCGAGGATGTGGCCAACGTCACCAACAGCTGCCTCAAGCTGATGGCCGATACCGTGGTCCGCTACGAGGGCTACATCGACAAGTTCATCGGTGACTGCATCATGGCG
>CAZVDW010000147.1:0-3938 GCA_964625645.1 uncultured Rhodospirillaceae bacterium | reverse complement strand
ACTGATAAAGACCCATTTGACCGCACGATTTTCGCCGCTGGCTAGGAGCGGGTCGCGCCGTCGTGCGACCCCACGTCAAGCGGCCCGCGACGACGCCAGCGACGAAACGCGCGCGGCCTGCGGTGGCCCGAGGCGGCCCTCCGGATGCGTCGCGACGCTTGAACGACCTGCCTTCGCCGAAGCGAAGCTTCAGCTTCGCGCAGGCAGGTGGCCCCACATCGCCCGGCGCGCCGCTTCTACCCGGAAAGCCGCCTCGAGCCATCAAATGGGTCTTTATCATTGTCGCTTGGTATTACTGGGCAGCTGCGGCCTTCTTAGCCTCTTCGAGGGCGGCCCATTCTTCAGGCGTGATTTGGTTGCCCTCGCCGTCGAAGTAGACGCCCTTGATGTTCTTCATGATGTAATCGGAGACACCGCTGATCTCGCGCTTGGACATCGTGCTCTTGAACTCGGGCATGCCGCGCCGGCGAATGCCTTCCGTGATGATGTAGACGAGACCTTCGTGATCGAGCCCGGTTGCCCTCAGATCGGCGGCAAAGCCGCCATAGGCGGGGCCGCCGCGGCCGTCGGATTTGTGGCAGCGCGCGCATTTGTTGGGGAATTCGTCAAAAACGATCGGTGGCGGACCCGAGCGCCGCGGCGGATCCTCGGCCATCGCCGCCGTGGCTGACAGCATCAAGAACGCCGCCGCACCAAGAAATGCCGCCGCCGTCAGGTGGCCTGCGATCCGTCCTCGCTTGGGGAAATCGTGCATTCTATCCAGTCCCGTTCATGGGTCGTGTCAGACATAGGTGAGACGCTTCGCCGACAAGGTCAATAGCCTCGGGGCCTGACCTCCGTGGACTGGCGAAAGCCAAACGCCTAAATGTCGGGAAAAAAGCGTGAGCCGACGCCTTGGCGCCGGCTCACACCAAAACGCGTATTCTACAGCGAGAACACGTAGAGGACGTTGCTCGGCACAGCGGACTTCAACTCGGGAGTCGAGTCGGTGAACCACTGCGGCCAGGCGCCGCCGATGCCTACCTCGATGGCAATGTACTGCTTGCCGTCGGCTTCGTAGGTCATTGGCGGTGCATTGATCGACGAGCCGGTCTCGAAGCGCCACAGCTCCTCGAGAGAGCTGGCGTCAAGCGCCACCACCGCACCGTCGGCGGTACCGGTGAAGACCAGCCCACCAGCCGTCGACATAACGCCGCCCAGCATCGGGAATTCGGTCTCCCACTTGCGCACGACCACGCCGTTGGAGACGTCGATCGCCGTCACGCTGCCGGTGATGCGGCCAGAACGCGGGTCGTCAAAGGTGAAGTACGGCGCGCCGCCGAGGAACCACTGACGTGTGGACGGGTCGAAGTTCTCGGGCGAGACCGCCGCAAACGCCTTGTTGCAGCTCTCGATGACCGGAATGTAGTAGAGACCGGTATGCGGGCTGTAGGAGGTCGGGGGCCAGTTCTTGCCGCCGGTATGCGCGGGGCAGGAAATGCCTTCGATCTCACTGCGGGCGCCAACCTCGACGAGGTCGCCACGGTGTGCCGCGGAGCCTTCGTTGTAGGACTGCACGTCCGAGTTCGGATCGTAGGAGGCCGGCCGGCCGTTTTCGTCGAGACCATCCGTCCAGTTCAGCTTCTTGACGAACTGGGTGCCCCAAATGTACTCGCCATTCGAGCGGTCAAGCGCGTAGGCAAAACCGTTACGATTGGCGTGCAGGGTGGAACGGACGAACTGACCGTTGATTACGGTATCCACGAAGGTATTTTCCGCAATCGAGTCATAATCGTACGGATCGTTCGGCGTGTGCTGGAAGCCCCAGAGGAACTTGCCGGTCGTGGCGTCAACAGCGATGGTGCTGTCGGTCCACAGGTTATCGCCGGGGCGATAGGCATTATCCCAGTCGGGACCGGGATTGGCGGTACCCCAAACGATGATGTTGAGCTCCGGATCGTAGGAACCGGTCACCCAGGTCGAGCCGCCGCCCGTTTTCCAGGCGCCGAAATCGTCCTTCCAGGAATCGTGGCCAGGCTCGCCCGGCCCAGGAATGGTGTGGGTGCGCCAAATCTCATCGCCGGTGTTGACGTCAAGAGCTGCAATCCAGCCACGTACGCCGAACTCGGCGCCCGCCATGCCGGTAACCACTGTGTCGCCGACGATCAAGGGTGCGCCGGTGATGGTCTCGGCGATACCCGGGTCGGCCACTTGGCTCTCCCAGACAAGGCTGCCGTCGGTCTTGTTCAGGGCGCGAATGCGACCGTCGAGGACCGGGGCAATGACCAAGTTGCTGTGCAGCGCCACACCGCGGTTGTTAATGCCGCAGCAGAGCACGCTCGTTCCCCAATCCTTGTCGGCTTCGGGATCCGACTTCCACACCGTGACCGGCTTGCCGCCGCGCACGTCGAGCTTGGTGACCACGCCCCAGCCGGTGGTCAGGTACAGAAAGCCGTCTTCGGCGAGCGGCGTACCTTCCAGGCCGGAGAACGGGAACACGACAGGATCGGTGCCGCCGCCTTGGGCGCTGCCCATGGCGTAGGTAAACGCGACCCGAAGATCGCCCACGTTGTCCGTGTTGATCTCGCGCAGGCCCGAGAACCGGTGGGCCTCGTAATTGCCGTGATGGTTGATCCAGTTTTCTGGCTCAGCCTCACTGTTGACCAGGCGGTCATGGGTAATATTGCCGGCCATCGCCGAGGCAGCGAACATAGTAGCCCCGACGACGCCAGCAATGGTTCCCACCACACTGGCATTTCCAATTTTGGACATTAACTCCCTCCCTGATTAAGCACATCCGCCGTCCACCCAAAGAGCAGGCGTTAACGAACGGCGAGGCGCCGGCTGAGCGGCCTGAACAATGCCCGAGCCCCACTCATCCGACTACGTGCCCATCTTCCCTCGCCGCCGGCGAGTAGTCAAGCGACGGGCAGGTGTGCAAACACGCATCTTTCGCGTGCTCGTGCTCGAATGCTAGACTGCCGGCAGCGGCCTGATCCCTGGGTCGGACGTCCTGACATACAAACACGGAGTACAGCGTCCATGAGCCATTCTCTCCACAAATTCATGATGGTCTTGGCGCTGACAGGACTTGGCCTGCTCGGCGGAAACAGCGCCGCCTTCGCCGCCGCCGGATCGCCGCCACATGGTCCTATCGACGCGGTTGAGACCGGCGCGAACCTGAAATTTGCCTGTGGCCAGGGCGTCGAGGGTTTCGATCAGGTCGTCGGCGAGGAAATGCTGCGCGCCATGCTGATCGTGCAGTGCCGCGCGGTCGTCGGCACCGTTGTCGAGCTGGTCGGGGCCGGGGAGTACGCGATAAATGATGCGCCGATCTGGCAATGCGTGGAGATTCGCGAGGACCATGAAGCCCTGACCGCGGCTTTCGTGAAATGGGTCGGTCGCCGACCGGCATTGCTGCGCAAGCCCGCGGCAGTGGCCTTCGTCGAGGCGATCGAGATGAGCGGGAAATGCACCAACTGATTATGGTCTTGCTCGTCGGCTCAACTTCTCCGCGAGGCGGGGCGCCACGCCCGGTCGGCTCCAGGGACAGACGGCGATACAGATGCCGCAGCCGTTCGTTTCGTTGAAATAGCCGACGCACTGGTCGAAATCGACATACCATTTGTGCACTCCACGCACCCATTGCTTGTGCCCGGATATGGCGGCCGGCGGACAGGCCTCGGCGCAAAGCCGGCAATTGCGACAGAACTCGTCCGCGCCGAAGCTGTCAGGGCGGTCGCCGGTCAGCGGCAGATCGGTGAGCACGCCGGCCAGGCGGAATGATGAGCCGAAGCGGCGGTTGATGAGCGAGCCATGCTTGCCAAGCTCGCCGAAGCCGCATTCGAGGGCCGGCGGGATCAGCAGCAACGGCCCCGCCTGGGGCCCGCCATGGGGCACCGCGTCGAAGCCCTGCGTCAATATCCAATCGGCAAGGGCGCGCGCGGCACGGGTGCCGC
>CAZVDW010000146.1:0-4636 GCA_964625645.1 uncultured Rhodospirillaceae bacterium | reverse complement strand
GTCGTAGAAGCCGTCGTTGAACAGGATCTGGGGGTCGAACACCATGATCATGTAGACCCCGATGAACATCTTGAACATGCCCTCGTGGAGATAGAAGTTGATCGGCCCGGGCGCCTGGGCCGAGGTCCCGGTCCAATCGAAATAGGCATGCTCGCCCTCGCGCCACACGGTGAGCTTCATCTTGAACGGGCCGTTGCCGAGGCCGTCGTCGTCGACGTAGTCCTCGAACGATTGCGGCTCCTCGGGCAGGTTCTGGACGATGAGCTGGCGCATGGCGCGGTTGGTGCGGTCCAACAGCGCGTCGCAGGCCTGCTTGTAGACCTGGGTGCCGAAACGCTGGCAGATCTCGACCACGCGCCTTTCGCCCGCCCGGCTGCCGGCGATGATCGCCATCAGGTCGGAGTAGTTCATCTCCGGCGTGCGCGTGTTGTTCATGATCAGGTCGATCGCCGCCTTGTTGCGCTCGCCGCGCTCATAGACCTTGATCGGTGGAATCTTGAGGCCTTCGCCGAAGATCGAGGTCGCCGCCGTCGGCATGCTGCCCGGCACCGGCCCGCCGACGTCCATCATGTGCCCGAACATGGACGAGAAGCCGACCAGCTCGTCGTCGTGGAAAATCGGCACCAGCACCATCCAGTCGTTGATGTGGCTGATGGCGCCGCCGCACTTGAAGGGGTCGGACTGCAGGATCACGTCGCCCGGATAGAGCGTAAAACTCTGCTCGGCCAGCATCTCGCTGACATAGGAGCCGAACTGGCCGACGATCATCCGCCCCTTGGCATCGGTGATCATCGGGAACTCGTCGTGCTGCTCGCGGATCACCGGCGACATGGCCGAGCGGAACAGCACCGCGTCCATCTCGTGACGCGCGTTGCGCAGCGCGTTCTCGATCAGATCAAGGGTGATGGTGTCGAGCCGGCGGCCGGGCCGCGGCTCGGCGCGGACGGGCGCGGGTTCGGGAGCTGGCGTCGGGCCTTTGGCCGGCGCCGCTACGGCGGGGGCGGGAGCGGGCTCGTCGATCACCTCTTCCACCGCCGCCGCTTCCATGCTGGCCGACCGCAGGTCATCGGCGGTGACTGGCCGGAGCGTGGCGTCGACGACGCCGATCTCGGTCATCTGGGCCGAGAAGATCTTGTCGAACTGCTCCTTGTTGGCCTTCAGCAGATCGTCGAGCGAGGCGGTCTTGCGCGGTCTGTCGGTCATCTCTCGCTCCGCCTCACGCGCGCCCGCCCTCGGGCGTGATCAGGATGTTCAGATAGAGGTCGACGCGGCCGACATGGCCGGGATGGACGACGGCGGTCGAATCGCGCTGGGTGATCACGGCCGGTCCCCGCACCTCGTTGCCGGCCGACAATAGCGCGCGATCGAAGATATTCGAAGTCACGAAGTTGCCGTCGAAATAGACCCGGTGCTGGCCGATCACGGCGCTCCGCGAATCGGGTCCCGCGTCGTCGTGGCGCGGGAACTCGATCTTTACGACCCGCCCCGTGCCGACGGCGCGCAGGTTCACCAGCTCGACCGGCTGGTCGAGCCGGAAGCCGTAGATCCGCTCGTGCGCCGCGCCGAAGCGGTCGATCAGCCCGGTCATGCCGCCGTTCGCGAGCGCCGCCGGGTCGACATCGAGCGAGAACTCGTAGCCCTGGCGGAAATAGCGCACGTCGGCCTCGTAGCGGAGCTCCTGGTCGGTGTCGGCGATGCCTTCCTCGCCGAGCCAGACCTTGGCCTCGCGCCCGAGGCTCGACAGGATCTCGCTCACCCGGTCCGGGGGCGCGTCCTCGATGTTGCGGATGAAGGTCTGGGCGAACTCGTTCTTGACGTCGGAATGGAGGAAGCCGAGCGCCGACAGGACACCCGGCGTCAGCGGCACGATCACCGGATAGCACCCGGCGAGCATGGCCATGGCGTTGCCGTGCAACGGTCCCGCGCCGCCGAACGCGACCAGCGCGAAGTCGCGCGGATCGAATCCCTTCTGCACCGTCACCAGCCGGAGCGCGCCGAACATGTTCTCGTTGACGATGTCGAGAATGCCCGACGCCGCCTGGTGGATGTCGAGCCCGAGGTCGCGCGCGACCTTGGCGACGGCGGCCTCGGCCGCCTGCGCGTCGAGCGACATTTCGCCGCCCAACAGGCTCGGCGGCAGCCGGCCGAGGACCACGTTGGCGTCGGTCACCGTCGGCGCCTCGCCGCCCTTGCCGTAGCATGCCGGGCCGGGATCGGCGCCCGCGCTCTCCGGCCCGACGCGGAGCGCGCCGGTCATCGGCACATGGGCGATCGAGCCGCCACCGGCACCGACGCTGTGCACTTCCAGCGAGGGAATCTTGATGGGGTAATAGCCGAGCGAGGTCTGGCGCGAGATCGTCGGCCTGCCGTCGCGGATCAGCGAGACATCTGTCGAGGTACCGCCCATGTCGAAGCCGAGGGCATCGGGAAAGCCGGCCAGGGAGGCCACGAACGCGGCGCCGGAGACGCCGCCGGCCGGCCCCGACAGCATGGTGTGGACCGGCGATTCCGAGGCCCGCTCGACGCTCATCAGGCCACCGTCGGAGCGGATGATATTGACGTGCGGCGAGAACTGGATGCCGCTCAGCTTGTCGACGAAGTTGCTTAAGTAACGGCGCATGCTGGGGCGCACATAGGCGTTCATCACGGCCACCAGGGCGCGCTCGTATTCACGGAACTCGGGCAGGATCTCCGACGACAGCGACACCGGCAGGTCGGCTTCGAGCTCGTGCACGAGGTCGCGCACGCGTTGCTCATGCAGCGGGTTGGCATAGGAATGCAGCAGCGAGACCGTGATGGACTCCGCGCCGCCGTCGATCAGCTCGGCTATGGCGTCACGGGTCCGCGCCTCGTCGAGCGGGGTCAGCACGTTGCCGCGCGAATCCAGGCGCTCGGGCACACCGCGGGTGAGCTCGAGATCGGCCAGGGGATCGGGCTTGATCATGATCATCCAGCCCGCCAGCGGCCCCGGCGTCTGCGAGCGCGCCATATGCAGCACCTGCTCGAAATTCTCGGTAACGATGAGACCGACGCGGGCGCCCTTCTCCTCGAGCACGATGTTGGTCGATACCGTGGTGCCGTGCAGCAGCGCCCGGATGGCCGACGGCGCGACACCGCTGTCGGCCACGATCTTTTCTATGCCGGTGAGGATTCCGACGGACTGGTCTGCCGGCGTCGACGGGGTCTTGGCGAGATGCATCTCGCCGCTGTCGTCGTCGAACAGCAAGAGGTCGGTGAAAGTGCCCCCGACATCGATGCCAAGCCTGCTGGCCATGCTGTTGTTCCCCAATCGACTCGCCGTGCCCCACCCTCGCCGTGCGGTGACGGCCAATGATCGCGCCCGCGGCGCGGTCGGTCAACTCCTACGGGCGGCGGCGCACATGTGGACGCTTCCGTGGCTTTGGTGTAGCGTCACGACATGGAAGAAAGTCCTGCCGATCCCCTGGTCACGCGCGTTTGGGTCACTGTCGTGGCTCTCGTGATCCTGTTGATATTCCTCTACTATTACCAGCCTTTCGAAGCCTTCGTGGTCGAGGGCCTGACCCATATCCGCTCCGACAACCTGATTTTCTGGTTCGCCTCGCTGGTCGGCGTGGTGGGCTACGCGATCGCCCACTGGCAGACCTACCGCGCCAAGTTCTTCCGCCCGGTCAGCGAGCTGGAGCCCGAGGAGCTGGTTTTCGACACCCTGCAGATCGCCATCCTGATAGCGGTGATCTTCTGTGCCGGCGCCACCTTGCAGGCCATCGTCATGCTCAGCGAGCACCTCATCGGCAACGGCGCCATTTTCGACCCAGCCTTCGGCTCGCGCCTGGTCACCATCGTGCTGCTGGTGATTCTCACCCTCGCCTTCTACCTGCTGCACCACGTGGTGCGTGCCTTCCGCACCGGCTGGCGGCCCAAGCGCCCGCCAGGACGCGGCGCCGCGCGCTGATTGATCGCGGCGGGAGGGAGCCTTGGCCGCCTCGGCAGCGCATCGATGCCGACCGTTATCATTGTGCCGCTGCCCGATGTGCTGTCATAATAATCGTATGAACGATACGCACCATCGGCCCCTGACGCTTGAAGAGGCGACCGAGCCATCGGTCAAGGAACCCGCACCTGATGTGCGGGCGTGGCAGGATGCGAAGGTACGCGCCGGGCTCAAAGCTGCCGATGCGGGCGACTTTGCCCATGACAATGATATTCAGCGGGTGATCCGAAAATACATCCCGGATGGGTGATGTCCTCTGGACCAAGCCGGCCCTCCAAGATATCGACGATATAGGCGCCTACATTGCCAGCGACGACCAGGTGGCGGCGGAGAACACCGTTCGTCGTGTCTTCGAAGCCGTTGCAGGGCTGAGGTATTTTCCACACATCGGACGGCTCGGGCGAATCCGCAACACGCGAGAGCTGGTTGTCAGCGGAACCCCGTATGTTGCCGCCTACCGTCTGCGGGAGAACGTCGAAATCCTGGCTGTCTATCATGGCGCGCGAAAGTGGCCCGAGGCCTTTTAGAGCGTGTCGCATTTAATTGGCCTCATATCCGGCAGCTTTGAAATAGTTTTGGCATTCTTCTTCCGAGAAGAGGTCGCAGACGGCTCCGGCGGCTTGCCATAGCTCGTCATAGGTTCGCGCAGCAGCCTTGCGGATC
>CAZVDW010000145.1:0-6723 GCA_964625645.1 uncultured Rhodospirillaceae bacterium | reverse complement strand
GCGGAGGTTGGTTGTGGATCCTTTTAGCACATTGATTCTACAACAAAATCCGCCGCGCGCCAGTCATTCCGGCCCACTTGGCTGAATACGGTGGGGTCAATGCGGCTTACAAGGGGACTATCCAGCAGCGCCCGGCGCCCGGTCTCGACGGTGAGATGAGCGTCGACATCGGCTCGGTGGCGGCGCTGGTGGCGTGGCTCGGCCAGCCTTTGCCCGAGGGCCAGGCGGATCCTGGAGCGCTCGCACTCCGCGCCAAGCTCGCCACAGACGCTGCCGGCGTGACCCTGGAGGAGGCATCGGCCGAGGGCAACGCTTTTGCTGCGCGTGCCCAAGGCCGTTTCGAGACTTCTGGAGAGCTGCCAAAGGTGACAGCTGCTTTGACCGTCGATCACCTCGACCTCGATGCGCTGTTGCCCCAGCCCCCTGCGGCGGAAGCTGGCGCGCCGGCGGCTGACGGCGGCGCTGCTGCGCCGGCCCAGGCCAGCGACTGGAGCGACGAGCCCATCGATGTCGCGGCCTTGCATGCGCTGATCGCGGACATAACGCTGGAGGCGGAGAACGTGACCTATCAGGGCCTCACGATCGATGCCATGACAGCCGATGCCAAGATCGAAGGCGGCATGCTCAATGCGGTTTTGTATAACTTGAGCACGGTCGGCGGCGCGATCACCGCCGATCTCAATGTCGACGGCAGCGGCGATGCCGTGGCGCTCGCCTACAGCATCGATGCCGAGGGCCTGCAGGCCTTGCCGCTGCTGAGCGCCATGGCCGACTTCGACATGATCAGCGGCACCATGGGCGTCAGCGCGCAGGGCCAGTCGCGGGGGCTTAGCGAGCGCGATGTGGTCTCGGCCCTCAACGGCTCGGGCTCGGTCATGTTCACGGACGGCGCCATCGAGGGTATCGACATTCCCGGCACCCTGCGCAGCGTCGGCAAGTTCGGTGGCGACGAAGAGGTGCAGGAGCGGCCGCGCACCGATTTCAGCGAGCTTTCCGGCACCTACACCATCAGCGATGGCGTGGTCGACAATCGCGACCTGCGCATGCTGGCGCCGCTGGTGCGCCTGGACGGCGCCGGCCTCGTGCCCATGCCGCCCCGGACCGTGGATTACGACGTCACGCTCAAGCTCGTCGCCAGCCTCGAAGGCCAGGGCGGCGACGATGCCCTGGCGGGGGTGCCGATTCCGGTGGCCGTGACCGGGCCCTGGCACCAGCCGGGCTACGAGGTCAACTGGCAGAGCGTGTTCAACGAGATCGCGCTCGATCCCGCCAAGATCGCGGCCCTGCCGGCGGACCTGGCGGAAACGGCGCTGGGGCTCGGCGTCGAGCTGCCGGTTGCCATTCTCGAGGGCGTTGGCGGTGGCGTCGGCGCGATCCTGGAGGAGGTGCTGCCGGTTGGCGAAGGCGAGGGGCCCTTGAGCGTGCTGGAGGAGGCCCTGCCGGACATCGAAGGCGGCTCGCCGCTGAGCATATTGGAGGAAGTGTTGCCGCTGCCGGCGCCAGCGCCCGCCCCCGAGGCCGAGCCGGAAGCCGAGCCTGAGGCTCTGCCGGATCCCATTGGCGCCGTCAGGGATCTCATGAACTAGATGCGCCTGCTTCATGTCGCGGCGGCCCTGGCGGCGGCTGTGGGCCTGGCGCGGGCCGAGGAGCCTGACGCCATGCTGCGCGGTCTTGGCGACTGGTCCGTCTCGCCACTCCTCACCATAGGTGACGAGGTGGCGGGCCATCGGCCGCCGGGCGTGCCCGACGGCATCGGTGCCTTCGCCGTCGCTGCCGAGACGGTGCGCGTGTTCGTCAATCATGAGCTTTGGCGCGATGCCGGCCCGGCCTACGAGATCGGCGATATGACAGTGGTTGGGGCACGAATCAGTGCCTTTGACATAGATCGTGCGACGCGCGAGATTCGCTCCGCCGGGATCGCCTATAGCCGCGTCTACGACCACGACGGCCGCCTTGCCACCACCTCGGCGCAGCTCAGCGAACAGGCCGATATGCCCGGCATGGGCTTCAGTCGTTTTTGCTCGGGCCAGGGGGTGCAGGCGGGCACATACGGTCTGCGCGACGATATCTATTTTGCCGCCGAGGAAGTGAAGCAGGGGGCGCATCCCCATGGCGGCTCCGTTTGGGCGCTCGACGTGGGAACGCGCGATTTGTGGGCCGTGCCGGCCATGGGCCGCGGCGTCTGGGAGAACGTCACCCCGCTCGAGACGGGCGACCCGAGCCGGGTTGCCTTCCTGCTCGCCGATGACATCGGCGCGGCGCCGTTGATGCTCTATGTCGGCGAAAAGGCTGCCGCCGACAGCGATTTCCTGGAACGCAACGGCTTGGCGCGCGGCCGGCTCCATGCCTGGGTCGCGGACGACGGCGCGCTGACACCTGACGACTTCGCCGGCGCCGGTGAGCGCCGGGCTGGGCGGTTCGTTGCGGTTCCCGAAAGCGCTGGCGCCCGCCAGCGGCGCTTTCGTGCGAAAGCGCTCGGCGCCTTCCGCTTCTCGCGGCCCGAGGACATCGCCACCGATCCGCGCGACGGCAGCCGCGCCGTGCTCGCCTCGACCGGCGGGGGCGCCTTCGACACCGACCGCTGGGGCACCACCTATATCGTCGACATGGATTTCGGCGCCGATTGGTCGGCGATCCCCGCCACGCTGAGCATTCTCCATGACGGCGACGAGACGGCCGACCATGGCCTGCGCAATCCGGACAACCTGGATTGGGGCGACGACGGCATCATCACCGTGCAGGAGGACCGGGCCGAGAAAGCGGGGCCGTTCGGCCGCACCTCGGGGCGCGAGGCCTCGATCTGGCAGCTCGACCCGGAGACCGGCGCGGCGCGGCGCATCGCCGAGATGAACCGGGCCGCCGCCCCCGACGACCCCAAGGCCGGTGACGTCGGCAACTGGGAATCCTCCGGCGTGCTCGACGTCACGGCGCTGTTCGCGACCGCGCCTGGCGAGACGCTGCTATTGGCCACGGTCCAGGCGCATAGCCTGCGTGGAGGGGTTATCGAAGAACACGACCTCGTCCAGGGCGGCCAGATCGTCTGGCTGTCGGGGCCTTAACGCGCGTAACAGCCGCGCTCGATCTCTTCGAGCACGCTCGGCCCGCTGGGCGCCCAGCCGAGCTCGCCGCGGGCGCGTCTTCCCCGCACGCGGCTGTTGGAGCCCATGGTGTAGTTGGCGGCGCCGTCGCCCCATTCGGCGATGCCCTCGTCCAGGCTCATGCTTTCGGTGCGGCCGCCCTGGCCGAGGGTGCGGCTGATGGCCTGGCAAAGCTCGCGCATGCTCGCTTCGCCGTTCTCGGCGAAATAGAAGCTGCCGGTCGGTGCGCCTTCGAGCACCAGGCGGTAAAGCTCGACCAGATCCCTGATGTGGACGTTCGACCAGATATTGCCGCCGTTGCCGATATGGCGCGGCACGCCGCCATGCTTTTCGGCCAGGGTGAACAGCCAGGGCACCTGCATGCTATGCCTGTTGAGGCCCAGGCCCTCGCCATAGATCAGGGTCGGGCAGACGATGGCGGTGCGGATGCCGTCGTTGCCGGCGGCGCGCACCATGTCGTCGATGACGACGCGGTCGGCGCGGCCGGGCAGCGGCGTGATCTTGCTGCCTTCGTCATAGACCGCCTCGCCGGCCTCGCCGCCGGCCATGTCGCCGACGATGCTCGAGCCGCTGGTCTGGATGAGGGTCTTGCCGCTGCCCGCCAGCGCCTCGAGAAATATCTCGACGACACCGCGGTGGCTGGCATTGGCGGCATTGACCACCGCGTCCGCCTGCAACGCCGCCGCGCTCAACACGTCGCGGTCTTCGAGAGTGCCGATGACCGCCGGCATGCCGAGCGCGTCGGCCTTGGCCTGGCTGCGCACCAGGCCTGTCACGTTATGTCCCGCTGCCGTCAGATGAGCGGCGATGGAGCCGCCGATGAAGCCGGTGGCGCCGGTCAGGAAGACTTTCATGCTGTGCTCTTCTTTCGCTTCTTGGGCGCGCTGATGTGGATGGGGCGCCCGAGCGCGACGTGCGCCGCCTCGGCGACTTGCTCGCTCAAGGTCGGATGCGGGTGGATGGTCAGTGCCAGGTCCTCAAGGCTTGCGCCCATCTCGACGGCAAGCGTGCCCTCGGCGATCAGTTCCGAGGCGTGCGGGCCGACGATGTGCACGCCGAGCACGCGTTCGTCGGCCTTGTCGGCGACGATCTCGACGAAGCCTTCGCCGGCATTGATGGTGCGGCCACGGCCCGAGGCGGCAAGCGGGAAGCGGGCCGCCAGCGGATCGATTCCCTCGGCCTTGGCTTGCGCCTCGCTCAGGCCCACCGTGGCGATCTCCGGGTCGGAGAACACCACCGCCGGCACGCTGGTGGCAACGAAAGCGGTGTTGCGCCCGCACAACGCCTCCGCCGCCACTTGCGCCTCGGCTGTTGCCTTGTGGGCGAGGGCGCGGCCCGGCGTGATGTCGCCGATGGCGGCGATATGCGGCGTCAGGCGGCGGTCGTCGGCGACGGCAAGCAAGCCGGTCTCGCCGCTGCTCAGGTCGGCCACGTTGAGGCCGAGGTCGTCGGTGTTGGGGCGGCGCCCGACGGCGACCACCACGACTTCGGCGGGGATTGTCGTTTCGTCCTTGCCATCCGAGACGGCGAGCTTGCCACGCGAATGGCCAAGCGCTCGCGTCTCCAGTCTGACCTCGATGCCAAGCGCCTTGAGGCGCCGCGACACGAAGCGTGTCAGATGCGCATCCATGGTCGGCAGAACGCGGCTTTCGGCCTCGACAATGGTAACCGTGGCACCGAGCTTGGCGAAGGCGGTGCCGATCTCCAAGCCGATATAGCCGCCGCCGATCACCGCCATGGTCTGGGGTATGCGGTCGAGCCTGAGCGCACCGGTCGAATCGAGGATGGTCTTGTCGTTGGTGGGCAGATCGCCGAGCGTCACGGGGCGCGAGCCGGTGGCCAGCACGAGGTCCTCGAAGCGCACGAAACGGGGCTGGCCGTCGTCCGCCGCGATGACGCCGGTCGTGGCGCCGGTGAAGTGAAAATCACCTTTCGCGATCTCGACGCCGGCCTGCTTGAGCAGGCGGCGCACGCCTTCCGTCAGGCCCGCGACCACCTCGCCCTTCCAGGCCTGGATGCGCGGCATGTCGACGGCGTTCAGCGTGGCATCGATCCCCATATCCGCGGCATCGCGCGTACGCTGCGCCAGTTCCGCAGCCTCGATCAGGGCTTTCGACGGGATACAGCCGATGCGCAGGCAGACGCCGCCGACGCCTTGCGAGCCGTCGCGGTCGATCAATGTGACCTTGCGGCCGAGCTGGGCCGCGCGCAGCGCCGCCGCGTAGCCGCCGGGGCCGGCGCCGACGACGGCGAAGTCGAGCGGGTCCTCGATCTGGCCGACGACCATCAGATTTGGCCGAGCAGGCGCACGGGGTTGGTGAGGGTGGCGGCGATGGCGGCGCTGAAGGCGCCGAGATGCTCGCCGTCGTTGAGGCGATGGTCGCAGGAGACCACGAGCGTCAGGTTCGGACGCACGGCGGGTGCGCCATCGATCGGCACCACGGTATCGCGGATGGCGCCGAAGCCGGCGATCGCCACTTCCGGCGGGCGGATGATCGGCGTGCCGAAGGTGCCGCCATAGCTGCCGTAATTGGAGATGGTGAAGGTGCCGCCCTGCAGCTGCGCGACCTTGACCTTGCGCGCCCGCGCCGCTTCCGCCAGGGCCTCTATGTCGCGGGCGATCTCGACCACCGACTTGCGGTCGGCGTCGTGCACCACGGGCACGATCAAGCCGTCCGGCGTGGCCGTGGCGATGCCGACATTGTAGCGGTGGCGATAGATGATCTCCTGGCGCTCCATATCGAGGCTGGCGTTGAAGCTGGGGAAGCGCTTCAGGGCACCGACGCAGGCTTTGACGAAAAGCGGCAGGTAGCTGAGCTTGATGCCGTCCGCGGCAAGCTCCTCGTTGAGCGCCGCGCGGGCGGCAACGAGGTTGCTGGCGTCGATTTCGTGGGTCGTGAGGATGTGCGGGATCTCGCGCCAGGCGGTCGCCATGGAATTGGCGATCTGGCGGCGCAGGCCGCGCAGGGGCTCGACCCGGTCTTCGCCCGCAGGCGGGGCGATGACGGGAGCTGCCGCCACGGGAGCCGGCGTGGGTGCCGGGGCGCCGCCCTCGGCCGCGCGTTGCACGTCGTCCCCGGTGATACGGCCGCCCGGCCCGCTGCCGGCGATATCGCCCAGGCTGACACCGCGCTCGGCGGCGAGCTTGCGCGTGGCGGGGCTGGCCAGGGGGCGTTTGCCAGCCTTTCGCGGTGCGGACGCTGCCGCTGGCTTGGGAGCTTCAGGTTCGGGCGCAGGCGCGGCAGCGGGAGCCGCGCCTTGGGTTTCGATCACCGCCAGCATGGCGCCGACCGGGACCATGTCGCCGGGACTGCCGCCGAGGGATTTCATGACGCCGGCGACCGGCGCCGGAATCTCGACCACGGCCTTGTCGGTCTGCACATCGACGATGATCTGGTCCGCTGCCACCGCATCGCCGGGCGAGACATGCCAATGCACGATCTCGCCCTCGCTCAGTCCCTCGCCGACATCGGGCAGGTTGTAGGTGAAATCGCTCATTGGCCGGCCATCACTTCCTCGATTACGGAGAGCACCCGATCCGCATTGGGAATGTAATGAATGTGGGCATCAGTGGTAGGTAACGGCCCAACGTTTAAAAGAAAGTCATCTGGTGGTTATAGGTGGG
>CAZVDW010000144.1:0-1904 GCA_964625645.1 uncultured Rhodospirillaceae bacterium | reverse complement strand
GCAGCGGAATCCCGACGTGATCCGCGCCTATCTGGGAACATAGGAGCCTGTGCGAGCAATGATTATGGTCTTCACCGCGTTCTCAAGGTCTTGGGCTAGGATGGCGTCGCGTGGCGATGCCGGAGGCATCGCGAGAGGCGTCAGACGACGTCCCAAGGCCTTGAGAACGCGGCCCTTCGGGTCGATCAGAGAGGCGTGTGCGCCGCGTCGTGAGCGCTTGACGATGCTGCCGGCATCGCCGGCGCACCCCCTCCTAACTCACCCGCCTCTCTGGTCGATGCAGACCGCAAGCATTACTCGCGCAGGCTCCTGGTGATGGCGTTCCTCGAAGCCCGCAACATCGAGGCCTATTACGGCCAGATCAAGGCCCTGCACGGCGTCGATTTCGAACTGGACGAGGGCGGCATCACGACGATCCTGGGCGCCAACGGCGCCGGCAAGACGACCACGCTGCGGGCGATCTGCGCCATGGTGCGGACGACCGGCGACATCACCTTCGACGGCCAGCCGATCGGCGGCAAATCGACCGAGGCGATCGTACGGCATGGCATCGCGCACGTTCCGGAAGGGCGCGGCACCTTCGTGCGCGTCACGACGGAGGAAAATCTGCGCCTCGGCGCGTTTACGCGGCGCGACCGGCAGGGCGTCCAGGAAGATCTCGAACGGGTCTACCACTATTTTCCGCGGCTCAAGGAGCGGCACGACCAGCAGGCCGGCACCCTGTCCGGCGGCGAACAGCAGATGCTGGCGGTCGGCCGCGCCATGATGCTGCGGCCGCGGCTGATGCTGCTCGACGAACCGTCCTTCGGTCTGGCGCCGCTGATCGTCCAGGAGCTGTTCGAAATTCTGGGCACGATCAACCGGGAGGAAGGCGTCAGCATGCTGCTTGTCGAGCAGAATGCCAACCTCGCCCTGCGGCTGGCGGACCACGCCTACCTTCTGGAGACCGGGCGGGTCGTGATCTCCGGCACGGCGGACCGCATATCGGCCGACGAATCCGTTCGGCAATCCTATCTCGGCTATTGAGGACGCGATGGACCTTTTCCTGCAACAGACCCTGAGCGGCCTCGCCACCGGCGCGATCTACGCCTGCGTCGCGCTCGCCGTGGTGATGATCTATCAGGCCATCGACCATTTCAATTTCGCGCAGGGCGAGATGGCGATGTTCTCGACCTTCATCGCCTGGCAGATGCTGGAGTGGGGCCTGCCTTTCTGGCTCGCCTTCGTCTTCTGCATAGCGATTTCCTTCGCCGGCGGGCTGGCCATCGAACGCATCGTATTCGGGCCGATCCGCAACGCGCCCGTGCTCAGCCATGTGATCGTCTTCATCGCCCTGTTCTCGATCTTCAACAGCCTGGCCGGGTTCATCTGGGAATTCACCATCAAGCCTTTCCCCAGCCCCTTCCCCTCGAAGACGCCGTTCGAAACCACGCTGATCGGCATGCATGAGCTGGGCATGATCATGGTCACGCTGGCGATGCTCGCCCTGATCTATCTGTTCTTCCGCTTCACGCCCATCGGCCTGGCGATGCGCGCGGCGGCGGCCAATCCGGAGTCCGCGCGGCTGGTCGGCATCAGCGTCAACTGGATGCTGTCGCTGGGCTGGGGCCTGGCCGCGGCGATCGGCGCGGTGGCCGGCATGATGATCGCGCCGGTCGTCTATCTGGAGCCGAACATGATGCTCGGCATCCTGATCTACGGCTTCGCCGGCGCGGTGGTCGGCGGCCTGACCAGTCCGGGCGGCGCGGTGACCGGCGGCTTTCTGGTCGGCGTATCGGAAAATCTCGCCGGCACCTACCTGATCGGCACCGAGCTGAAACTCAGCTTCGCCCTGGTGCTGATCGTCACCGTGTTGCTGGTGCGTCCCGCCGGACTTTTCGGCCGCGTCGTCGTAAGCCGGGTCT
>CAZVDW010000143.1:0-1913 GCA_964625645.1 uncultured Rhodospirillaceae bacterium | reverse complement strand
GTCGGCGAATGGGTCGCGGAACACGGCATCGACGCCCCCGGCCCCTACCAGGCGGCGCGCGACTTGCTCCTCCGGAGCGCCCCTCGGGTCGGCCAACAGCCCGAGGGAGCCCTCGTCAGGGCCGGGGAATTCGCACGCGATGCGGCCCGCCGAATCGTTCAGCAACTCGGCGACACTTACCTTGCCATCCAAGGCCCGCCGGGCTCTGGCAAGACCACTGTCGGCGCCGAAATGATCGTCGACCTCGCACAGCATGGAAAACGCGTCGGCGTCACCGCAAACAGTCACCAGGTCATCGGCAACCTGCTTCAAGAGGCCGCCCGCGCCGCCGAAAAACGCGGCGTGCCACTGCGTATTGGCCAAAACCCCGGTGGTTCCCCAGACCTAACGTACGCGGACGCTCAGCGCCTCAACAATGACCAAGCCCACGGCGCGTTGCGCACACACGACATCGATGTCGTAGGCGGCACAGCCTGGCTATGGTCACGCGAACAGATGGCCGGCACGCTCGACGTGCTCTTCATCGATGAAGCCGGACAGATGTCTCTTGCAAACACCATCGCCGTCGCCCCGGCCGCGAGCAGCCTCGTCCTGCTCGGCGACCCACAGCAACTCGACCAGCCGGTCAAGGGCAGTCATCCGCCCGGTGCCGAGCGTTCCGCGCTCGCACACATCCTTGACGCTCACCGCACGATGCCGGGAAGTCTCGGCCTCTTCCTCGACACCACCTGGCGCCTGCACCCCGACATCTGCGCCTATACGTCCGAGGTTTTCTACGAAGGCCGCCTGCAATCGGAACCCGGCCGCCAGATGCAAAAAGTCGTCGGGGCCGATCCGCTATCGGGCGTGGGCATCCGCTTCATCCCGGTCGACCATGAAGGCCATGCGACCGACTCCGACGAAGAGGCAGAAAAGATCGCAGACTTGCTAGCGGTACTGCTCGGTACCGATCCGCGCTGGACCGACGTCGAAGGCAAACACAATCGCCTGAACCTTGAGGATGTGCTCGTCGTCACACCGTATAACCTCCAGGTCCGCGCCATCACTGAGGCCCTGCCCGGCGCTCGCGTCGGCACCGTCGACAAATTCCAGGGTCAGCAGGGCCCGATCTCAATCTACTCAATGGCCACCAGTTCGGCGGACGAAGCGCCGCGCGGCATGGAGTTCCTCTATAGCCTTCACCGGCTAAATGTCGCGACCTCGCGGGCGCGCTGCATCGCCCTGGTCGTCGCCAGCCCGCACCTGCTACTCGTCCGCTGCCGGACACCCGGTCAGATGCGGCTCGCGAACGCACTGGCCCGATTCGTTGAGATTGCCGCGACTCAATGTCGTCCTTCGCCGTAACAAGCTGTCCCTCGAGTCTCGACCGGATCACATGCGCAGAGGTATTTGCGATGATTCAAATGTCCTGCGCCACGATGACATTAGATTGGCACTGCCCGGGAGGTCGCGCCATCTCGGATTTAGCGAGCCGCGATGCCGGATGATCGACAGGCGTTCTTATTCACAGCCGACCCATTCTGGGCAGAACGTGCAAGAGATCACGTTGGTGCCCGAGTTGTCCAAACGCCTCAATTGGCCGCCGAAAGCGATTAACCAACGACCATATCTCGAATCGACCTCATGGGTACACCCGCAGGCATACTTACTGGTGCTCGTCGATCATCCCCTTAGCAATTCGGTTCCGCAGACGCAGCCGAGACGGCTTGGCGAGGCGCCAGCACGTGTCCGGCGTCTGAATACGGTGCGTCTCTCAAATTACCGCGCACTATCTCGGAATAGTGTTAAAGGAGCTGCGCCCAAGCCCCCCTCCAGCTCGCGAGAGATGGAAATGTGCAGTCATCGGGTCTGGCGGTGCCGAGTACCTTTGCGCCGCTCGACTGTTCCCAGGGTCTTTCGCCGTTACAGATGTA
>CAZVDW010000142.1:0-3768 GCA_964625645.1 uncultured Rhodospirillaceae bacterium | reverse complement strand
TGCGCGAATCGGGCACCATCGAGCAGGACTCCGACGTGGTCATGTTCGTCTATCGCGACGAATATTATCTCGAGCGCGCCGAGCCCCAGCAGCGCCAGGAGGAATCGCGCGAGCGTTTCGACCAGCGCTACGACAACTGGCAGCAGCGTTTCGAATCCGCCAAGGGGCTTGCCGATGTCATCATCGCCAAGCAGCGTCATGGGCCGATCGGCAACGTCAAGCTGCGCTTCGAGGCCGAGACCACCAGCTTCTCAAGCTATGCCCAGGCAGCGCGGTTGCCGGAGCAGACCTTGTGACAGCAGGCGGCGACACGCCTGCCGATGCCCGACTAATCATTGATCTGGCGGCGATCCGCCGCAACTGGCTCGAGATATGCCGCCGGATTCCGGCCGGCGCGCGGGCCGGCGCGGTGGTCAAGGCCGATGCCTACGGTCTCGGGGCGACGCGGGTCGCGCCCGCCTTGGCCGCCGCGGGCTGCGCGGATTTCTTCGTCGCCACGCTCGACGAAGGCCTGGCGCTGCGCGGCCTACTGCCCGGCGCGCACATCACCGTATTGAACGGCAGCCCCGCCGGCTCTGAGGCCGAGTTGGCGGCGGCGGAGCTGCGGCCGGCGCTGAACGATCTCGGCGCCATCGAGCGCTGGCGGGATCAGGCAGAGCGGAGCGGGACGCCGCTTGCGGCCGTCATTCACCTCGATACGGGCATGGCCCGGCTTGGCCTGTCGCCCGGCGAGGTCGCGCGGCTCGCGAACGAGCCCAAGCGTCTTGGTGGGCTCGTGCCGGCACTTCTCATGAGCCACCTTGCCTGTGCCGATGTCGCCGGCCACCCCATGAACGGCGAACAGCTCGCGCGCTTCCGCAGCTTGCGCCAAAGCCTGCCGGCGATGGCCGCCAGCCTGGCCGCCTCGTCTGGCGTCTTTCTCGGCCCGGACTACGCCTTCGACCTGGTCCGCCCGGGCGCCGCGCTCTACGGCATCAACCCGACCCCGGGCGAGGCCAATCCCATGGCGCAGGTGGTTCGCCTGGAAGCGCGAATCGTGGCGTTGCGCGAGATTGACGCGCCCCTGAGCGTTGGCTACGGTGCCGCCTATCGTGCCTCCGGCAAGACCCGGATCGCGACAGTTCCGATCGGCTACGCGGATGGCTATCCGCGAGCCCTTGGCAACCAGGCGAGCGGTATTCTCGCCAACGGCGACGCAGCGTCGCCGCCTTTGCCGGTGGTGGGCCGGGTATCCATGGACCTTGTCACGTTGGACGTTAGCGCAGTGCCGCCGGAGCAGGCCGGGATCGGCACGACAGTCACCCTGATCGGCGCCGAGCGCACGCTGGATGCGCTTGCCGCGGCGGCCGGAACCATCGGTTACGAACTGTTGGTCAGGCTCGGGCAGCGCATCCCGCGCGTCTATCCGGCGGAGGGCGCCGCGTGAACCCGCTGGCCCTGATCGGGCGCGTCTTCCTCGCCTTCATGGCGACCACGGGACGGGTGGTGATGTTTACCGGCAGCGGGCTCGGCCATTGCGTGCGGCCACCGCTCTATCCGCGTCTCATCCTGCGCCAGATGATCGACATCGGCTATTACTCGCTGCCCGTGGTCGGCATGACCGGGCTCTTCGCGGGTATGGTTCTCGCCCTGCAAAGCTATACGGGCTTCAGCCGCTTCAGCGCCGAGAGCGCGATCCCGACCGTGGTGGTCATCTCCATCACCCGCGAGCTCGGGCCGGTGCTGACCGGGCTGATGGTGGCCGGGCGCATCGGTGCCTCGATGGCGGCGGAGATCGGCACCATGCGCGTGACCGAGCAGATCGACGCCCTGGTCACGCTGTCCACCAACCCCATGAAATACCTTGTCGCGCCGCGCATCATCGCCGGCGTGACCATGCTGCCGCTGCTGGTCATGGTGGCCGATATCATCGGCGTCATGGGCGGCTATCTGGTCGGCGTCAACAAGCTCGGCTTCAACGGCGCCACCTACATTGCCAACACCTGGCAGAACCTGGAGGCGATGGACGTGATCTCCGGGCTGGTCAAGGCCGGCGCTTTCGGGCTGATCATTTCCGTCATGGGCTGTTACCACGGTTATCAGTCGCGCGGCGGCGCCCAGGGCGTGGGCAGCGCGACGACCAACGCGGTAGTCTCGGCCTCGATTCTGATCCTGGTCGCCAACTACTGCCTGACCGAGGCGTTCTTCGCGAAATGAGCACGACGCCGAAGATCGAGCTGATCGACGTCCATATGCGCTTCGGCGACAAGGTGGTGCTCGATGGCGTCGATCTCGTGGTCGAGGCGGGCGAATCGATGGTGGTGATCGGCGGCTCCGGCGTCGGCAAATCGGTCATGCTGAAGATCGTCCTCGGCCTGCTCGAGCCCACGTCGGGGCGGGTGCTGGTGGACGGCCAGGACGTCACGCGTCTGACGGGGCGCGAGCGCGAGGCGGTCAATCGCAAGTTCGGCATGCTGTTCCAGGGCGCCGCCCTGTTCGATTCGCTGACGGTTTGGCAGAACGTCGCCTTCTCGCTGATCCAGGGCCAGGGCGTCGAGCACGAGGCGGCGCGCAGGATTGCCTTCGAAAAGCTGGCCGCGGTCGGCCTTGGCGACGACGTGGCGGTGCTCTACCCGGACGAGCTCTCCGGCGGCATGAAAAAGCGCGTGGCGCTGGCCCGCGCCATCGCCGCCGAGCCCGAGATCATCTTTTTCGACGAGCCCACCACCGGGCTCGATCCGATCATGGCAGATGTCATCGACGCCCTGATCGTCAAATGCGTGCGCGACCTCGGCGCCACGGCGCTGTCGATCACCCATGACATGATCAGCGCCCGGCGTATCGCCGACCGTGTCGCCATGCTCTACAAGGGCAAGATCATCTGGACCGGCCCCATCGCCGATATCGACGACAGCGGCAATGCCTTCGTCGACCAGTTCGTCAACGGCAGCGCCGAGGGCCCGATCCAGATGGAAGTGCGGGCGCTCTGAGCATATCTTGGTGGATTGGAGCCGGTTTGATGGGTCAAGGAAGCGTTTCGGGTAGGAGCGGCGCGCCGGGCGATGTGGAGCATCGCTCAAGCGTTGCGACGCATCCGAAACGCTTCCTTGACCCACCGCAGGCCGGGCTCAGCGGCCCCGTGGAGTCGTTGCGCGTCTTGCCCGATGTCCCCGCATCGCGCGGCGACGCGCGCCTAGCCACGGGGCCGCTGAGCCCGGTCAAACTGGCTCCAATCCACCAAGATATGCTCTGAGGTCATGGCCCGCGCCACCTCAGTATTCACATGCCAGGCCTGCGGCGCGGTTCACGCCAAGTGGGCCGGGCAATGCGACGCCTGCGAGGCCTGGAACACCCTGGTCGAGGAAGCCCCGACAGCCTCCCCGCCCAAAGGCCTCAAGGGCGGCGGCGGCACGCGGCTTGCCCTCGAAGCATTATCCGCGCCGAGTCGCGAGACGCCCCGGCGCGTCATCGGCATCGGCGAGCTCGACCGGGTCTTCGGCGGCGGCCTGGTGGCGGGCACGGCGATCCTCATCGGCGGCGACCCGGGCATCGGCAAATCGACGCTCTTGCTGCAGGCAGCCGGCGCTTTGGCCAGAGGCGGCGCCAGCGCGGTCTACGTCTCGGGCGAGGAATCGGCCGATCAGGTGCGCCTGCGGGCGAGCCGGCTGGGCTTGAGCGAAGCACCGGTGTCGCTGGCCTCGGCCACCAGCGTGCGCGATATTCTCGCCACCCTGGATTCGAACGCGCCAGACGTGCTGATCATCGATTCGATCCAGACGATGTATGTGG
>CAZVDW010000141.1:0-1541 GCA_964625645.1 uncultured Rhodospirillaceae bacterium | reverse complement strand
GCAATCATCAGAATGCGCAAGCAAGTTCCCCGAGACCGCCTGAGCCACCTCTATAAGCGCATCAGGACCGAGGTCGAGAAGACTTCGGTGGCTACGCGCGACCGGCGAATCTCCCATCGTGATTACCACACTTGACAATCTCGACGCACTTCACCTCCGGTATGACGGCCCGGTACCGGCCCACTTGCTCGCCGGTGCTCTCGAACGGCCGGCCTGCCAGCCTGCCGCACGACTAGCCCGATCGTCTCGGAGCCGCGCATCGAGTTGGGCGGAGGTGCGCAAGCGCGCTCGAATTGCTTTGGCCGCACAACACGCCTTTCGCGATGGAAGCGGAGATGCGCTCTCCTGGCGCGCGGCTAGGGATCACCTGCGGCCCGCCGTCGCATGCTGGTCGTCATGCCGATCGGAACACCGGCTGCTCGAGTTAATCGTCCCCTTGGACTGAGGCCATCAAACTTCGTTGGAGGCTTGCGGCGGGGTCGCGTATCTCTGTTATCCGGTCGCCGCGCGGTCCGCCATTTGCGAGCGCTCCTCGTTCTGAGTACACTTCAGGAACGAATGCACGTTCACGGCGACATTTGCCGCTTGCTGGAGACAGTTCGCCACGGATGGACCTGCGAAATAATTGCCGGTAACAAACATACCAGGAACACGCCCAGCAAGACTATCAAGCTCGGCAATCCGCGCGGTATGTCCGGACCGGTATTGGGGAAGACCACGCGGCCAGTGGCGGACTTTCGAAACGACAGGTGCGTCACGGGCGCCGATGAGGTCGGCGAATTCCTGCCTGGCCAGCTCGATCAAATCAGATGTGGGCAGCCGTGCCAAATCGGGTGCACGCGCCCCCCCAAAATAGCCGGCGATGGCCACATGGCCTTCCGGTGCACGCCCCGCGAACATCGTGGAACAAAACTGGGCGCCGGTAATGTCCCGTCCTTCGGTCTGCGGCGTGAGAAACCCGAGACCATCGAGTGGATGTTCGACTTGGCCTCGTCGGTAGCCGAGGAAGACAACGGCCATTGGAGGCGCATCGATTCGAGCGACCGCTTCCGCGGCAGTGGCGTCCACGGTCTCAAGCAATTGCCGGGCAACGTGGGGCTGCGTTGCAACGACCACCGCGCGCGCGGAGATGCTGCCCGCGGCACCGGCCTGAACCTCGAACCCGGAAGCCAGTGGTCGGATTGCACTCACGACGGCACCGGATCGGACCGCGGAGCCCAACTCACGCGCGAGCGCGCATGGCAGGGCGCCAATACCATCCAGCCACGAAAACAGTCGGCGCCCCGGCATCCGCGCGCCGCGTCGGCGGCTGTGAAAGAGCGCGCGGCAAATTGACCCGTGGCTCCGTTCCATCTCCACCAACCGCGGGAACACGGCCGATACCGATAATTCGTCGGCTCGGCCCGCATACAGCCCACCCACCAATGGGTCGATGACACGCGCCGCGAACTCATTGCCGAAGCGGCGGGCGCAGAAGTCGGCAACGCTCTCGTCCTCGGTTCCGCTCTTTCGCGCGGGAACGACACATTCGGCTATCAGGC
>CAZVDW010000140.1:0-7126 GCA_964625645.1 uncultured Rhodospirillaceae bacterium | reverse complement strand
CGGCGAAGACAGGGGTTTCGCGCGCGGCCTCGGCGATCGTGCGCCCCGTTGCCGGGCGCCTGGGCCTGTGCTCGCCGCCGTCGAAAAGCTCGATACCTTGTTGGCCGCCGATGCTGTTGGTCAGATTTTCGCCGGACATGTCGGACCTCCCCGTCATTTGTCCAGGAAGTCTAACAGAAGCGTGGTCACCGCGGCAGCTTGTTCCTGCTGCACCCAGTGGCCGGCGCCTTCGACCAGGTGGCAGCCGCGCATGTCCGTACAGACGCTTTGCTGCATGCGCGCGAAATCGCCCGGTTTCTGGTACGTCCCCCAGTCGCTCTTGCCGGCGATGAACAGGCTGGGCACGTCGATGCCGCGCCCGGCGAACAGCCGCAGCTCGGCCGAGTGCTCCGGCGAGGTGGCGCAGCGGTAGAATTGCAGGCCGCCCTGGAAGCCGTTGCGCGCGTATTCGCCGGCATAGACCGCCAGCTCGTCGTCCGGCAGCCAGGCGCAGGCGGCGCTCGGCATGTGCTGTGCCACCGTCTCGGCCATGTTTTGGTTCAGATCCATGATGTAGTAGGTCGGCATCTTGGCCAGCTCTTCCGCCGTCCAGCCGGCCAAGGGATAGGGCACGTTGGCGGCCCAGTCGGCGCTCTTGTGGTGATAGTAGGCGCGCAGGAAATCGGCAATGCCTTGCGGGCAGGCGCACATGTCGTCGTTGGCGGGGCGCGTGGCATAGTACCACTGGTAATGCTTGCGCGGGCGGTCCAGCGCCGCCATGTCGGCGTGGATGTCGCCCGCCGGCTTGGCGCCCCACGACGGCGGGCCGCCGAACGGCGCGCTCATCAGGGCGACCTTGGCGAACACGTCGGGGCGCGCCAGGGCGCACCAGGCGGCGACGGGCGAGCCGAAGTCGTGGCCGATCACCGCCTCGACCGAGGCACGCCCGAGCGCGTTCACCAGCGCCAGCACGTCGCGCACCACGTTGAGCATGCGGAAGGGCACCAGGTCGGTGTCGTAGGCGTTCACCCAGCCCGTGGTCCGCCCATAGCCACGCTGGTCCGGCGCCACCACGTAATAGCCGGCCGCGGCCAGCGCCGGCATCACCTTGCGCCAGCTATAGGCGATCTCGGGGAAGCCGTGCAGCAGCAGCAGGCAGGGGCGCTCGGGCGCGTCGTCACCGGCTTCCAGAATGTGCATGTCGAGCCCGTTGACGCCGCTCACCATGCGCGCCCGAATGCCGTCGGGCAGGGGCAGCGGGGCAAGCGCGGCCGTGTCGCTCATGTTCTTCTCCTTGTCATCAACTTAGAGCGCGCCGCGCCGCATTGCGCAAGCCCCTGGCAAGCCGTACCATTCCGCCAGGGAGGGGCGCGGCGTGAGCGAAGACGACGGACAAGCGGGCATCACCGAGCGCGTCGCGGCGATCCTGGCGGCCGACGCCGTCGGCTACACGCGCCTGATGGCCGACGACGAGAAAGCTACCATCGCGGCGCTGGATCGCGCGCGGGCGGTGTTCACGGAACACATAGAGGGCAACCACGGCCGCGTGGTGGACACGGCGGGCGACAGTGTGCTCAGCGTTTTCGAGACCACAGGCGGCGCCGTGCGGGCGGCGGTGGCGATCCAGGAAGGCTTGGGCGCGCTCAATGAGGATGTGCCAGAAGCCCGCCGCATGCAGTTCCGCATCGGCATCCACCTCGGCGACATCCACGAGAAGGCGGACGGCACGGTCTACGGCGATGGCGTCAACGTGGCGGCGCGCCTGGAGGCCTTGAGCGAGCCCGGCGGGGTCACGGTTTCGGACTCGGTGCATGGCAGCATCCGCGACAGGCTCGATGTCGGCTTCGCGTTCATCGGGGAGCATGAGGGGAAGAATCTCAAGTCGCCGGTGCGGGCGTTCCGCTTGCTGCCTGAGGGTGCGCCGGCGGTAACGGCGACAAAGGGAAAGCCGAAGCTCACCCCGCTCCGTGCTCTTGCCGGTGCGGGTGTTATTGCTGTGCTGGTGGGGGCACTCATCTGGCTGGCTCAGGCGTACATGAAAGAGCCTGGACGAAGTGTGCAAGCTCCTGCGGCCGATCCGGTGCTCGCCATGCCGAGCGGCCCGACCGTCGCCGTGCTGGCATTCGAGGACCTGGGCGGCGATCCGGAGGCGATATTCGCCAAGGGGCTTGGCGAGGATATCGTCACCGCGCTGTCGCGCTTCGGCGAGCTGCGGGTGGTCGAGAACAACGGGCGCGGTGCCGACTACGTGCTCGAAGGCAGCGTTCGCCGCGCCGGAGACGCGCTGCGCGTCGCCGCCCGGCTCGAGGACACGCGCGACGGCAGCCAGGTCTGGTCGGAACAGTTCGACCGCGACCTGAGCGCCGGCGCGGTGTTCGACATCCAGGATACGATCACCGTCGCGGTGGCGACGGCGATCGCCGGCTACAACGGAGCGATAGCGCGGCAAATATTGGCTGAAGCATCGGGCGATCGCACCAATGACCTGGCCGCTTACGAGTGCGTGCTGCTGGTCTACGTCAAGCATGATTCCGCCTACAGCGAAGAGACCTTCATCGAGGCGCGCGAGTGCCTCGAGGCGGCGGTAGCGCGCGACTCCAATTATGTCGATGCCCTGGCTGCGCTCAGTTATCTGTATGGCGACGCCTATTCGATGGGCTGGGCGAGAGACCTGGAGGATGTCGACCCTGTCGCGCGCTCGTTCGACCTAGCCTCGCGCGCCGCCGATCTGAACCCCAATAGCACCGCCGCCCACCGCTCCCTGGCTCTGGCGCATTTCTATCGCCACGAGCTTGGCGATTTCGTCGAGCACGCGGATCGCGCCCTGGCCCTCAATCCGCATGACCCACAGACGCTCGGCCAGCTCGGCTCTTATCTGGTCATGATGGGCGAGAGCGAGCGCGGTGCCGCGCTGGTTCATAAGGCCTATGCCCTCAATCCGGACCTGCCGGACTGGTACAACCTGACGCTCGCCATGGAGCGCGCCTTGGCCGGCGATTTCGAAGCGGCGCTCGCCCATACCAACAAAGTGAAGGACCCGAATAACTATATCGCACCTCTCCAGCGCATCATCTACCTGGCCCATCTCGACCGCCTGGATGAAGCCGGACCGGACATCGAGCGGCTGAATGTCCTTTATCCGGGCTATTCGATCGCCACCATGCGCGAGGAGGCGGCCTATTGGAACAATACCGCCGAGTTTGTCTCGCTGGATGCAGCGGGCCTGCGCAAGGCGGGGTTTCCGGAGACGTCTCCCGAAGCCCCCTCCCGTCCCGTCATCGCCGTGCTGCCCTTCGACAACCTCTCCGGCGATCCAGAGCAGGAATATTTCGCCGACGGCATTACCGAGGACATCATCACGCGGCTGGCGCAGTTCCCGGACATTCTCGTGCTGGGGCGCAACACCACCTTCCAGTTCAAGGGCGCGGCGGTGGACGTGAAGGAGATCGGCGCCAGGCTCGAAGCCGACTACATCGTCGAAGGCAGCATTCGCCGCGCCGGCGAGACGGTGCGGGTTAACGCCCAACTTCTGGATGTCGAGAGTGGCGGCCACGTCTGGGCCGAAACTTACGACCGCGCCCTCGATCCGGCAAACCTCTTCGCCATGCAGGACGAGATCACCGAAGCCGTCGCCAGCCGCATCGGTGACCCACACGGGGCGATCGGCCGCGCCGAGTTCCAGCGCTCCGCTCGGCAGGCCCCCGAGCGCCTGTCGTCTTACGAGTGTGTGCTGAGATATTTCGAATACTCGCGGCACTTCAGCGAGGAAACGCACCGCGTAGCACGTGATTGCCTCGAGGCTGTTGTGGAATCTGAGCCCGATTACGGTGAGGCGTTAGCTTTTCTCGGCAATATCTATACCAACGAGGTCAGTTTCGGCTTCAACGCCTCAGCCGATTCTTCACTTGAAAAGGCCCTCGACGCAATCCAGCGGGGCGTCGCGATTGATCCGGGTAGCGGTCCGGCTCGCGCCCAACTCGCTGTGATTTTATACCTGACTGACAACCCGAAGCGTGCACTTCGAGAGGCCGAAGAAGCCCTGCGGCTGGATCCCTACGATGCGGAAACGATAGCGCAGGTGGCTGAAGTCTTCGCGAATGTGGGAGCCTATGAGCGTGCCGAGGAGATGATGGGCAAGGTAACGGTACTGAACCCAAACTATCCGGTCTGGATGAATTGGACCATGGCGAAAGCCCATATATCGCGGGGCGAATATGTTGACGCGATCCGGCGACTCGAGATGACACAGATGGGGTGGTATTATTGGACCAGAGCCTATCTCGCGGCAGCCCATTGTGCTGGTGGCGATATTGCCCGGGGGCGAGAGGAACTCGAAGCAACTTTACAGGCGAGGCCTGATTTCGCGAAGGTATATTGGTCAGAGCAGTACTTCTGGAACAAGGGGCCAGACGTTCGCCCTATGATCGACGCCATCGCCGCCGGTCTCGAAGCCTGCGGCTGGGACGTGCCGCCCGATCCAGGCCGGCCCGCTAGATAATCCTCTCGCCGAACTTCTCTATCGCCTCCTCCGACAGCGTCAGCCCGAGGCCCGGCGCGTCGTTCAGGGTCAGCCAGCCGTTGGCGATCCTGGGCGGGTTCTCGAAGAGCTCGGCCTGGAGGGGATCGCGCGCCGGGTCGGTGAAGCTCTCGACGATGTAGCCGGCCGGGGTCGCGGCGACCAGCTGGGCGTGGATGAAGCAGTCGTGGTGGGGTGCGACGTGGACGTGGTTGAGCTCG
The DNA here is from genome assembly GCA_964625645.1 of uncultured Rhodospirillaceae bacterium. GTDB lineage: Bacteria > Pseudomonadota > Alphaproteobacteria > UBA7887 > UBA7887 > UBA7887. The sequence goes on along the minus strand of CAZVDW010000140.1, from coordinate 2,410 downwards.
CAGAGGGCGGCGAGCTTCCTGCCGCCGGTGAAGCCGCCGAACATGGTGCAGTCGAACTGCAATATGCGGATCGCCTGCTCCTCCAGCAGCGCCCGGCAGCCATAGCCTGTCAGCTCGCTTTCGCCGGCCGAGAGCGGGATATGGGTGCGTTGGCTGAGCATCTTCAGCTCGCGGCGGTCGTCGGCCCAGCGCACGGGCTCTTCCAGCCACAGCGGGGAGAGGTCTTCGAGGGGTGCTATCGCCTGCAACGCCGTTTCCAGGTCCCAGCCGCGATTGACGTCGATCATCAGGTCACGCTCGTCGCCGATGACCTCGCGCACCAGCTCAAGGCGCGGCATGTCTTCGGCCAGCGGCAGGCCGCCGGCCTTGGCCTTGAAGCCCCGATGGCCCTGGGCCACCAGTGCCGCGATCTCGTCGCGCAGCTCGGCCATGTCCTTGCCGTCGCGGTAGTAGGCGCAGGTGACGTAGGCCGGCACAGCATCGCGAAAGCCGCCGAAGAGCTGGTAGAGCGGGAGTGACGCCAGCTTGCCGACGATATCCCAGCAGGCCAGGTCGACCGCCGCGGCGATGCGCACCAGGGCCTCGCGGCCCCAGCTCTTCTCATGGGCAAGGCGTTGCGAGGTGAGCCCGAACAGCTTGCCGTGCAGGCGCTCGGGCGCCAGCGCGCTCTCGCCCAGGACCTGTTCGCCAACACCGCTCTTGAAGGCCTCGACGACCGCCGCCGTGCCGCCATGGCAGGTCGCCTGGCCGAAGCCCTCGACGCCGTCGTCGGTGCGCAGGCGCACCAGCACCTCCGCGGCACGGGGCACCACGAAATGGCTCACCCAATGGGGCCGGCCCGCCTCGGGTGCGGTCAGCAGATGAACGTCGAGGTCGGTGATGGTCGCGGCCATGGCAGGGTCTCCCGGGTGGGTTCTAATTCGTATGAGCTGGGGTCATGAGCTGGGGTCAGGTCTTTCATTTTGACATTCAATAGTCTGACATCAAATGTCAAAATGAAAGACCTGACCCCAGGCTAGTCTCGCCCAGCGCCCGCCACAGGGCCAGGGCCTGGGCGGTCTCGGCGACATCGTGGACGCGCAGGATCTGGGCGCCCTGATCGAGTGCGGCCTGGGCCAGCGCCAGCGAGCCCGGCAGGCGCGCGTCCGCAGCGTCGGCCGCGCCGCCGGCGATGCGGGCGATGGTGCTCTTGCGCGAGACGCCGACCAGCAGCGGGCAGCCGAGGCCGTGGAAAGTGGCGAGCCAGGCGAGCAGGCGCAGATTGTGCGCCGGGGTCTTGCCGAAGCCGAAGCCCGGATCGATGGCAATGTGCGAGCGCGGGATCCCGGCGGCTTCGGCCATCGCCACGCGGGCTTCGAGCGCATCGTAGATATCGAGCACGACGTGGTCGTAGCTCGGATCGTGCTGCATCACGCGGGGGTCGCCGAGGCTGTGCATGAGCACCACGGCCAAGCCCGTGTCGGCCGCCACCGCGGCGCTGTCCGGGTGAAAGGTGAGCGCCGAGACGTCGTTGATGATGGCGGCGCCGGCCTCCGCCGCGGCAACCATCGTGGCCGGGTTGCGCGTGTCGATCGAGACCGTCACGCTGGCCCCGGCCAGGGCCCGGACCACGGGCAGCACGCGGCCGCATTCTTCTTCGACTGAGATCGGTTCAGCGCCGGGGCGGGTCGACTCGCCACCGACATCGACGATCGCCGCGCCCGCTTCGGCCAGGGCCAGGCCGTGGGCGATGGCGGCAGCCGTATCGGCATAGCGGCCGCCGTCGGAGAAGCTGTCCGGGGTGACGTTGAGCACGCCCATCAGAGAGGGCGCGTCCATGGCTGTGCCGGCGAACGGCGCGCGCCGCGCTTGCAAGGCCTTAACCCGGGGATGGTCTTCGAAGGTGAGCAGGCGATCAACGGCGAGCCAAGCGCTGCGCTCGCGGTCTACGACTTCGAGGGCGCTGAAAGCGATGCCGCCGCCGGCCAGGGGCAGCGCGGCGCCAGCCTCGCAGCCCAATAGCGCAGCTTCGCCGCGTAGCAGCCCCGTCGGTCTCAGATACAGCCGGTCAGCCCTCGGGCTGGGGCTCGGGCGGGCCCATGTCGGCGGCGCCATCGCGCGGCTTGCCGCTGCGCGGGATAGACGACTTGCGGCCCGAGTCCTTGGGCGGCTCGCTGTGCGAGGAGCGCTCGATGTCGCCGCCGTCGAGGATGGTCTGCACCTCCTCGCCCGACAGGGTCTCGTATTCGAGCAGCGCCTTGGAGACCGCGTGCAGGCCGTCCTCGCGCTCCGCCAGGACCGCGGTCGCGAGCTTTTCGGCATCGTCGACGATACGGCGGATCTCCTCGTCGATCAGCGTGGCCGTGGCATCCGAGATGTTCTGGCTGCGCGCCACGGAATGGCCGAGGAAGACCTCCTCCTGATTCTCCTC
>CAZVDW010000139.1:0-3554 GCA_964625645.1 uncultured Rhodospirillaceae bacterium | reverse complement strand
GTTGCGGTCGAACTGGGTGATGGCGCCGCGGATGTAATAATTGGGCACCACGAACTCGTCGGTGAAGCCCACCAGATCCTGCAGGGCATTGATGTCGTACTGGGTCTGGTCGAAATCGACGAAGGCGAAGGCGCTGCTTTTCACCGACATGCGCGAGACGGCGGAAATCAGCATTTCCTTGGTGCCGGTGCTGATTTCGCCGGTGGCGTCGGGAATACCCTGGCTGGTGATGGTGATGCCGCGCACGCCGAAACCCGCGAACAGGCTATCCATGCAGCGCAGCGATTCGCTGAAATTGGTGAGATTGCGAACCGGCTGGGCTTCGGGCTGGGAAATGAACTTCGCTTCCTCGGCCGGGGTCTGTGCGCAGCTCGCTACCGCCAATAGGGCCAAAATCGCGCCCATGGCGCGGGCATGGTGAATTCCAGTTTTCATTTTTCCCCAGAGTCCCCTGTCTGCGATTCACGCATTTATGGACATCAGTATGCAGCATCGGTCGGCGCAAACGAGCAAGAAAGCCCGCAGAGAACCTTCGGGGCATAGTGCATATGCACCATGACAAGGGATTACCCTATGATATTTAGATTGTGTAGAGGGAATACACCCGTTTGTTCAGGAGCTTCCCGATCGTATTCGTTGTGATGTTGAGCACTGCGCCGAAGCAAGAAATGTAGACGGGATACGCCTGTCTGCTCGGGAGCTTCCCGATCGCATTTGTTGTGATGTTGACCACTGCGCCGGAGAAAGAAATGATGAAAGACGTAATCATGATCGAGGGACGCGAGCGCAGGAAAGTGGTTGCCGATGATCTCGGCGCCGGCGCGCCCGTCAGCGAGCGAACCATGCAGGCACTGCAGATGAGCGATGCTTCCAAAGATGCCCTGGCCGAACAGCGCGCTGCGCTTTTCGAAGAGCTGGCGAGCGTCGGCGGGGGTATCGAGACACCGTTCGCCTCCCTCAACGCCATGTTGGGGGGGCGGCATTCAGCCGGGCAGACTCTATCTGGTGGCGTCGGCGCCACGCGGCGGCAAGACGACCTTCGCCGCCCATTTGCTCGACCACGCGGCGAATGCCGGCCAACCGTGCCTCTATGTGGGCTATTCGGGGTCGCGGCTCGACTTCGTGTCGGCATCGTTGGCGCGGCGCTGTTCGATTCCGGCGCAGGATATCGCGACCGGTCGCTTGGGCGTGGAGGCAGCGACAACGGTCTCCGATTCCCTCGACCGGATGCTGGCCTCGGAGGGGCAGAGCCTCACTTTGTGGCAGGCGACCGGCGAGATAGGCGTTGGGGCCATCACCGAGTGGATCACCGCAGCCAAGGCGGATAAGCCGGACAGCACGCCATTCGTCGTCGTCGACCCGATATTGCCGTCGGGCACCACCGAGGCGAAGGCGTTGCAAGAGCGCGCCGCGGCCCTAAAGGATGTGGCGCGCCGGCATGGCGCGGTGGTCTTGGGATTGACGGCGTTGATACCCATTCCCATCGACGTCGAATTATTGGCGGCCGGAGAAGACGCCTTGCTGATGGCGGAGGGGCTGGCTGAGGTGGCGGCCGCTGATGGCGTGCTGGCCCTTCACCATGAGCTTATCTTGGCCGATTCGACGCAGGGTGGCGTCGGCACGAAGCTCCGTTTGGATCCCTGGCAAGTTGCCGCTTGGCGCTTGGAGCAGGCTGGCGATCAGCGCCGTTCGGTGGCGCTGAACCGCGAGATCGACGAATCGGGTCCCGACTGCCGCATCGGCGGTGATACGGATGGCGCGCGCGTGCGCCTGTCCGTCGTCCGCCATAGCGGCACAAACGGCCATGTCTTCGTCCATTTCCGGCGTGTCTTCGCTCACATGGTGGAGGTCGAGATGAAAACCGTTGCGGCTGACCTGGTGGCGCAGGATGCTGCCAACCCGGAGGCTGCTGCGGTCTATCGCGAACGCGCGGCGGCTGCACCGCACCCGGGATCGGAGCATCTGACGGCTCTGACCAGCGAGCGCCGCCGCCAGGGAGAGCGGCGCGAAGAGGAGCGCCGCGCCGATGCCGGTCCGGAGGAAGGCGAGCCCGATTATCGCGACCGCCGAATTACGCAGGATCGCCGCGAGGAAGAACGCCGCACCTAACCCTGCCGACATTGTGCAATCCACGGCTGGCACTCGTCAGCGGCGCCGATTAGGATCGGCACCGTGGCCTCATATTGCGGCTGCTGCGCGAGGGAGAGGACGATGGCTGGAGGCGGCATGCTGGCGGGTAAGACGGTATTGGTAACGGGCGCGGGGCGCGGTATCGGCCGTGCCATGGCGATCATGATGGCGGGCGAGGGTGCGCGCGTGGTCGTCAACGACCTCGGCGGTACCGAGAAAGGCGAGGGCGAGGACAAAGTGCCGGCGCTCGAGGTGGTCGACGAAATCGCCTCCACCGGCGGCGAGGCGGTGGCGAATTTCGCTAGCGTCACCGAGCCGCAAGCCGCCGAAGCCATGGTTGCCCAGGCCGTCGATGCCTTCGGACGGCTCGATGCGGTGGTCAGCAATGCCGGCATCCTGCGCGACGGCATCTTTCACAAGATGAGCGAGGCGGACTGGGACGCCGTGCTTTCGGTCCATCTCAAGGGCAGCTTCAATGTCAGCCGGGCCGCTGCGACGCGCTTCCGCGAGCAGGGCGGTGGCGCTTTCGTCTTCATGACATCGACCTCCGGCCTGATCGGTAATGTCGGCCAGGCGAACTATGCGGCGGCAAAGCTCGGTATCGTCGGGCTTTCGAAGTCGATCGCGCTCGACATGGCGCGCTTCGGCGTGCGCTCGAACTGCATATCGCCGTTCGCCTGGAGCCGTATGATCGGCACCATCCCCATCACCGACGAGTCGCAGGCTGCCCGCATCGAGCGCCTGAAGGCGATGACACCGGACAAGATTGCGCCGCTCGCCACCTATCTGGTCAGCGACAAGGCCGGCGAAGACGGGGTCAGTGGCCAGATTTTCGCCGTGCGCAACAACGAGATATTCCTCATGAGCCAACCGCGCCCGGTGCGCTCCGTGCATCGCGGCGAGGGCTGGACCCCGGCCAGCGTGGCCGAGCACGCCATGCCGGCGCTATCGGCCTCGTTCCATGGCCTCGATGTGACGACGGACATCTTCGGCTGGGATCCGATCTGAGAAGGAATGTTTGCTAGCGATCTCCCTCCATTACCCGGAAAGCGCAATTGCGGGCGGTTTGGTTCCATACGCGAATGTTGCTCTCTTCGCCGCGCCCGGTCATCAGGGCGATCAGCTCGGGATAGTCGAATCGATGACGCCCGCGCTTCATGACGCAGACACAATACTGGGGGCAGTATTGGACGATCTGCTGGTTGCGCTCGCAGCTGTTCTCGCAAAGCTCGGTCAGCGCCGCCTCCGATTCGTCTGTATGCTCGGTCGTCAGCAGGCCTGACATGCCACTCGAATCGAGGACCGAGTACGCAAGCGAAGCGAACATCATGTTGGCCGCGAAATATATGGCGGTGGTGAAAGTGCTGCGCCGGCCTGTAAAGAAGACCAGGATGCCGTAGACGACGATGCCGCCGCCGAGCACG
>CAZVDW010000138.1:0-1506 GCA_964625645.1 uncultured Rhodospirillaceae bacterium | reverse complement strand
GAGTCGGCGCGGCGCCTCGTCGCCGATGTCGTCAAGTCGACCGATGCTTTGCTCGTCGAGGATTCATCGCTCTCCCATGTGACACTTGGTACCCCGCCCCCCCTTCCTGCGGCCGCAACAATGCGACCTGCGAACACGGTCGTCGTCGATTCGATCCGCAAAGTTGTCTGGGGCGGGCTGCGTGTCGGCTGGATTCGTTCGAGTACCGACATGATCAGGCGCCTCTCACGGCTAAAGTCGGCACACGATCTTGCGACGCCGATATTGAGTCAAGTTGTCGGCGCACTGCTGTTGCCGCAATTGCCAGAAGCCGGACGTCGTCTAGAGGAGCGGATCGTTCCGAAGCTTGAACTTCTGAGCGGTTTGATCGACGAGCATCTCCCCGAATGGTCTTATGTCCGGCCCGATGGCGGGTTCGTTCTTTGGGTCACGATACCGTTCGGCGATTCGGAGAAATTCACGGAACTGGCGATGCTGCATGGCGTCGCAGTTGTCCCCGGCAATACATTCTCAGCGATAGCGGCGCAGCCCCGCTGCCTTCGTATTCCTTTCGTACTCGATGCTGAAAGCATTCGAGAGGGCGTTCATCGACTGGCCAAAGCGTGGGCCGAGTACAAGGGCATCATCCGTCATCCACGGGGACCAAACGTAATAGTCTAGCCCATAGCGACAGGCTCGCCCTGACGCCTGAGCTCGAAATAGAGCCGCGGAGAGGCGACGTTGCCGCGTAGTCGCCGCGCTCGTATGCTTCGCGACCGGCCTCGAAGTTGCGCGCCGCTATGGGAGGGCGGCAGCAAATGGGTGACGTCCGGCGCCGCGTCGTGAAATAATGCGCCCTCGGCGCAAACAGCAGGCGGGTGGGACGGCATGGATGTATTGATCGTTGGAGCCAACGGCAAGACGGGGAAACTGATAATTCCGCTATTGCTCGAAGCGGGCCACCGGCCGCGCGCCATGATTCGCGCCGAGCATCAGCGCGAGGATATGCTGGCGCTTGGCGCCGAGCCGGTCGTGGGCGATCTCGAAGCGCCGCTCGCCGATGTGGTGCGCGGCCATGCGGCCGTCATCTTCGCCGCCGGCTCGGGCTCCAAGACGGGGCCGGAGAAGACCGTCGATGTCGATCAAAAAGGCGCCATGGCGCTGATCGATACCTGTGTGGCGGAGAATTGCCGGCGCTTCGTGATGCTGAGCGCGATGGCCACCGGCGCGCCCGAGCGGGCGCCGCAGTCGCTGCATCACTATCTCATCTCCAAGGCCATCGCCGACGCCCATCTCGGCGCCAGCGGCCTGGATGCCACCATCGTCCGCCCCGGCCTGCTCACCGACGATGCCGGCACGGGAAAGATCAGGACCGGCGACAATCTAGGCCAAGTCGCCGACGCCGGCACCATCAGCCGCGCCGATACCGCGCGCGTCCTCGTGGCCTGCCTGGACCGCCCGGGCACCATCGGTGCCAATTTCGAAATGCTCGCCGGCGATATCCCGATCGAGGAGGCGCTGGCGGCG
>CAZVDW010000137.1:0-2135 GCA_964625645.1 uncultured Rhodospirillaceae bacterium | reverse complement strand
TGGCCTTGCGGCCGGGCTTTGCCGAGGCCGGCAACAATCTCGGCGTGCTGCTGGTGACACTGGAGCGCGTCGACGACGCCATCGCCTGCTATCGCGGGGCGCTGGCCGCCGACCCCGGCTTTGCCCAGGCCCACAACAATCTCGGCGTCGCGCTCGCCGGCCAGGGCGACGAGGCCGCGGCCGAGGCCGCCTACGGCGCGGCGCTGGCCGCCAATCCGGCCTATGCCGAGGCGCTTGGCAATCTCGGCTCGCTCGAGCGCCAGCGCGGCAACCACGCTGCGGCGGCGGAAAACTACCGGGCGGCGCTCGCCATACAGCCGGACTTTGTCGACGCCCTCGACAATCTCGGCCTCGCCTTGCGCGAGCTCGGTGAAATCGACGAGGCCGTGGCCACATTGCAGCGCGCTATCGCGCTCGCGCCCGAGGCGCCGGGGCCCAGGCTCCATCTCGGCATCCTGCATCTTGCCGAAGGCGATCACGGGGCGGCGGCGGCGCAGTTCCGCGACCTGCTCGCCCGGCACCCGCGGCATGCCGAAGCGCTGATCAATCTGGGCCGGGCGAAGATCGATGCGGAAGCCTTCGCCGAGGCCCATGGCCTTTTCCGCCAGGCGCTCGATCTGCTGCCGGACTCGCCTGCGGTTCGCAACGGGCTCGGCCTCGCCTTGCGCGGGCTGGGCCATATCGAACAGGCCGAGGCCGCCTTTCGCGAGGCCCTGGTCCTCAATCCGGACAGCGTCGAGGCGCGCTTCAACCTCGGCAGCCTGTTGGTCCACGAGGACCGCCACGAAGACGCGGTGCCGCTCTACCGCGGCGCCATTGATCTCTCCCCCGCCTCGCCGTTGGGTTGGAACAATCTCGGGCTTTGTCTGGGGCAGATGGGGCGCTTCGGGGAGTCGCTGGCGGCGCTCGACAAGGCTGTGGCGCTTGATGATGCTTACGCCGAGGCCTGGAACAACCGCGGCAATGTGCTCAATGCCTCGGGCGCGCTGGACGAGGCGCTGGCGAGCTATGGCGGGGCGCTCGAGCGTGATCCCGAGCTGGCCGGCGGGCATCAGAACCTCGGCATGGCGCTGTTGCTGCGTGGCGACTTCGCCCGCGGCTTCGAGGAATACGAATGGCGCTGGCGGGCTGCGGAAGCGAAACCGCGCTCCTTCGCGCTGCCCTGGTGGCGGGGCGAGGATCTCTCTGGCAAGGGCCTGCTGGTGTGGGGCGAGCAGGGGGTCGGCGACGAGATCATGCTGGGCTCTCTCCTGCCCGAGCTGGTCGCGGAGGCCGGCCACGTGGTGCTGGAATGCGACCGCCGCCTGGTCGGGCTGTTCCAACGGGGCTTGCCCCAGGCCCGGGTGGTCGCGCGCGCCACCCCGCCGGCGCCCGGCCTTAAGGACGGCCTCGACTATCAGGCGCCGCTCGGCGCGCTTTGCCGCTGGCGCCGCGGCAGTGTCGATGACTTCGCCGGCCACGCGATGCGGCTGCAAGCCCTGCCCGAGCGCGTGGCGGCGGCCAGGGAGAGACTGGCGGCGCTCGGCCCTGGCTTGAAAGTCGGTATCGCCTGGCGCTCGAAGACGCCGCGCTGGGGCACGGTCAAGAGCGCCGCGCTGGCCCATTGGCAGCCGATCCTGGAGCAGCCCGGCGTGCGTTTCGTCAACCTGCAATATGGTGACGTGGCGGCTGAGCTGGCCGCCCTCGAGGTGGCGGTGTGGCAGGACCCGGCGGTCGACCAGATGGCCAGCCTGGAGGACTTCGCGGCCCAGATCGCGGCCCTCGACCTGGTGATCTCGATCTCGAATTCGACGGTGCACATGGCCGGCGCCCTGGGTGTGGAGGTCTGGACCATGCTCTCCCACATCCCCGACTGGCGCTGGCAGCTGGGCCGCGCCGACACCCTGTGGTACGAGCCCATGCGCCTGTTCCGCCAGCGCAGCCCGGGCGACTGGCAAAGCGTCATCGCCGAGGTCGCAGAGGCCCTTCGCAAACGCCTCGGGGCGACCCCGTGAGCGCCACCGACACCCTGGCGGCCGCCGTCGCGGCGCATCGCGCGGGCCGCCACGACCAGGCCGCCGCGGCCTACCGCGCCCTGCGCGCCGCCAACCCCCACCACGCCCAAGCCCTCAACCAGCTCGGCGACGTCCAGATCC
>CAZVDW010000136.1:0-3350 GCA_964625645.1 uncultured Rhodospirillaceae bacterium | reverse complement strand
ACCGGCCTCTCGGGCTCGGGCAAGTCGACCCTGGCGCAGGCCTGCGAGCGCGAGCTGTTCCAGCGCGGCTACCAGGTCTATGTGCTCGATGGCGACAATGTGCGCGCCGGGCTCAACGCCAATCTCGGCTTTTCGCCCGAGGACAGGGCCGAGAACATCCGCCGCGTCGGTGAGGCGGCGGCGCTGTTCGCCGATGCCGGCATGCTGGTCATCACCGCCTTCATCTCGCCCTACGTCGCCGACCGCACCCGGGCGCGTGCCGCGGCCGAGCGCCTGGTCGGCGAGGGCGCGTTCCAGGAAGTCTTCGTCAAGGCCGATCTGGCGACTTGCGAGGGCCGCGACCCGAAAGGCCTCTACGCCCGTGCCCGGTCCGGCGAGATCGCCGAGTTCACGGGCGTCTCGGCGCCCTACGAAGCGCCCGACGCGCCCGACCTGGTGGTCGATACGGCAGCCGGCGATATTTCGGCCTGCGTGGCGGTGCTGCTCGAGCACGTCGACCGCACCTTCTCACATCGGGGATGACCATGGATAGGGACGCTATTCTGGCCATCGCGCGCGAGGCGGGGGTGCTGATAGAGAGCATTCGCGCGCGCGGCACTGCGGTACGCGAGAAATCCGATGCCTCGCCCGTGACCGAGGCCGACGAGGCCGCCAACGATTTCATTGTCACGCGCCTGGCGGCACTCACTCCTGATATACCGATCATTGCCGAGGAAAGCGTTGCCGCCGGCATTGTGCCCGATGTTGGCGAGCGTTTCTGGCTGGTCGATCCTCTCGATGGCACCCGCGAGTTCATCGCCGGGCGCGACGAATATACCGTCAACATCGCCTTGATCGAGGCGCGCGTGCCCACCCTTGGCGTCATCGATCTGCCGGCCAAGGGCGAGGCTTATCTCGGTATCGTCGGCGATGGTGCCTGGCGCATCGTCAATGGCGAACGCGAAGCGATAGCGGCGCGCACGGTGCCCAGCGTCGATCCCATTGCTGTCGCCAGCCGCTCCCACGGTGACGCGAAAACCGATACCTGGCTTAGCGAGGCCGGCGTAGGCGAGTGCGTGCGTGCGGGCTCATCGGCCAAGTTCTGCGTGCTCGCCTGCGGCAAGGCCGACCTCTATCCCCGCTTCGGCCGCACCATGGAGTGGGATATCGCCGCAGGGCATGCAATTCTCGCGGCGGCCGGCGGCAGCCTCACGGCCCTCGACGGTGCGCCTTTCCTCTACGCCAAGCCCGGCTTCGAGAATCCGGGCTTTATCGCGCGTGGGGCCACCTAGAGGGATCGATCAGCGCGTCCGGCAGACCCTTGCCAATGCGGATCGCGGCTTCGATCTTCGCTGGATCAACAGGTGCCAGGTTTGCGTGTTGGGCTATCTGCGCTGGCGTCTCGACCCCGATGACGCAACTGCCTATGCCGGGCTCGTGAAGCGCCGCCGCGAGCGCTAGGGTTCGCATATCCATGCCGAGGTCGCGCAAGGCCGCGAGGGGTTCGCGTAGTCCCGACAAGTGGCCGGGCAGCGCCTCCGGTTCCATCAGCAGCAGCCCTTGCAGGTAGATGCTGCGGGCCAGGACGAGCACACCCCTTGCGCCTGCCGCAGCCAGCAGTCCGGACTCGGCCATGCGCCGGTCGAGGATGTTGTGCGGCAGCTGCAGAAGCGAGATATCCTCGATCTCCAGCGCGGCAAAGGCTTCCTCGGGCGTATAGACCGAGGCCCCGAAAGCGCGAATGTGGCCGTCATCGACGGCACGCCGCAGACCGTCGAGAAACACCATTTGCGCCAGGTCGCTCGACCGGTGCGCCAGCACGAAGTCGGGAGCCCGCCCAAGCGCCTTCGAGCTTTCGCCGATCTCGTCGGCGACGAGGCTGCCGGCGGCGATCTTCGTCACCACCACCGGGCGCTGCCCGCTGGCGCGGCACCAGGCGCCGATGCGCCCCTCCGACTCGCCATAGGCGCGCGCCGTATCGAACCAGCGCAGGCCGGCATCCCAGGCCGCCGACAGCAGCGCATCCGCGGAGGAGTCGTCGAGCCGGCCCTGGCGATTGGCGATGCCGTAGGCCGGGCCGAGCTGGGCGGTGCCGAGGGTCAGCCGCGGGACCTCAAACATGGCCGCGCCTCCTGGGCATCGCGGCGGCCAGCAGCACCACGAAGGCGGCTTCCGCCGGCGAGCGGTATTTGGCCGAGGCGATCGGCCCGTTGATCGCCAACACGAAGCCGATCCAGGCCAGCAGCAGCAGGGTCGAGGCCAGCACCACGCGGTCGCCCGAGCGCAGCAGGCGCCACAGGCCCCGGGCCTGGCCGAGGCGCAAGATCAGCGTTCCCATCGCCCCGGCCAGAAGCAGCCAGGCATAGGTCGTGTTGTCGTTGCGAAACAGAAAAGTGACGATCTTGTCGCGCTTGCTGTCGCCCTCGGTGGCGAAGAATCCGGTGCGCGGCAGGGTTCGCACCGGGCTCGCCAGGATGATGGCCGGCGAGAACAGGTTGATCGCCGCGCCATAGGCCCAGGCCTTGGCGAGCGGCACCGGGCCGAGCTCGGCGAGCGCCTCGAAGGCGGCGGCCGTCATGGCGCGGGAGCGCGCGAAAGGATCGCCGCCACCGGCGATGGTATCGCCAAAGCGCGCCTGCATCCGCGCCGCGCCCTCGGCATGGGGCGTGCCGTCGGCGCTTTCGAGCACCAGCGGCACCAGCCAGAGCAGGCTATGGGTGCCGCCCTGGCTCGACAGGCCGAAGCCGCCGAAACGCTCCTCGTTGTCATAGGCAATCGGCAAGACGAGGCAGGCGATCAGCGCGCCCCCGGCGGCGAAGTGCGGCAGCGCCCGCAGCACGGGCCGGCGTGAGATCGCAACTGCCGCCAGCAGCAGGACGGGCAGCACCAAGGCCCAGGGCAGCAGCATCACGCGCGTCAGTATGCCCAGCCCGAGAGCGAGCCCCAGGGCGCAGGCCAGTGGCCAGCGTGGTCGCCGCAGCCAGGCCAGGGCGGCCCAAAGCGCAAGCGCACAAAAAAACAGAAACACTGTTTCGGTAAGCACCAGCGATGTCATCACCAGCTGGGTCGGATTTAGCGCCGCGATAATGCCCGCCGGTGCGGCCAGACGCGGCGCCAGTGTGCCGGCCATGCCGGCGATCGCCAGGCAGGTTAGGGAGTCAATGACCGCCTGGCCAAGCACCGGCCACAGGGGGTCGGCGCCGAAGGCACGCAGATAGCCCAGATAGACCGGCAGCATGTCCGCGCGGCGCAGACCTTCCGCCGCGGCCACGCGATAGGCGCCGGAATCCTCAATCAACAGCGCCTCCGACCCCCAGAGCCCATGGAGTAGGAAGATGACGGCCAGCCGCAGCGCCAGCGCCAGGGCGAAG
>CAZVDW010000135.1:0-8750 GCA_964625645.1 uncultured Rhodospirillaceae bacterium | reverse complement strand
GGACGGCCGGCGGCTGCGCAACCGCTCCGACGGCCAGGTCACGGTCGAGCCCGTGCGCCAGTTCGATGCCGATGGGCTTGTCACCACGCACAACGCCGATTTCCTCGACGATGCCGCCTTTCGCCGCGCCTATGACGCGGGCGTGCGCACCGGCCACCGCCTCGGCGAACCGGCCTCGCTGCATATCGAGTGGCGGGTCTATGTCTGCTGCTGGGCGGCGGCGCACGCGGCGCGGCTGGCTGGCGATTTCGTCGAATGCGGGGTCAGCAGCGGCATCGTCTCGCGGGCGGTGGTGGACTATGTCGGCTTCGAACACCTGGACAAGCGCTTCCTCCTGTTCGACACCTTCGCCGGCATCCCCGAGGAACAGATGAGCGAGGCCGAGAAGCCGCTGGCGCTGAGCAAGAACGAGCGCCATTACTTCGACTGCCACGACCAGGTGGCCGAGACCTTCGCGCCCTGGCCCAACGTCGCCCTGGTCAAGGGCGCGGTGCCGGAAAGCTTGGGCGAGGCCGATATCGGCGCGGTCGCCTATCTCCATATCGACATGAACATCGCCTATCCCGAGGTCGCCGCGAGCCGTCATTTCTGGCCACTCATGACCGCGGGCGGGATCATCGTCTACGACGATTATGCCTCCCTCGCGCACGTCGAGCAGAAGACCGCGCTCGATGCCTGGGCGGCCGAGACGGGAGTGCGGATTCTCGCCATGCCCACGGGACAAGGCTTGCTGGTGAAATCATGAGCGATCGCGTTACCCTGATCATCCCCAGCGTGGCCAGCCGCGCGAGCTATTTTCGCCGCGTGCTCATCCATCTCGCGCAGCAGGGTTTCGCCGGGCCGGTCATCGTCAGCGACCATAGCGCCGGGGACCGGGCCGCGGTGCTGCCGGCGATCATGGCCGAGTTCCCGCAGCTCGACCTTTCGCTGCGCCGTCACGCACCGGAGCTGGCGTTCCTCTTACGCCTCGCCGATTGCGCCGAGGCCGCAGCCACGCCCTATGTGGTGCTGCACGCCGACGACGACTTCATGCGCTTTGCCGTGCTCGACCTCTGCACCGAACATCTCGACGCCAACGGCGATACGGTGATGGCCAAGGGCCGCATCGCCTTCTTCTCCTGCACCGACGACACTCTCGGCATCTTCGGCCAGCCCGGGCGCAGCGCGCCGAAACCCAACATGCTCTCGCGCCTGATCCGCCATCTGGCGAGCTTCTCCGCCACGCTCTATGCCGTGCACCGCCGCGAGCCCTTTATCGACAGCTGCCGCCGCGCCATCGCCGCCACCGAGAACGTGATCTTCTGGCAATATCTGCAATCCAGCCTGATGATCCTGGAAGGCAAGCTCAAGACCTTCGACGAGCTCTATTACCTGCGCCAGAAGGACCATGGCGGCTGGCAGGAGACGCTGATCGCCAATCGCGATCCCGAGCACTGGCCGCTGCTGGTGATTTCGCCGGACTTCTCGCGTCACCTCGGGGACTTCAGGCGCGCCCTGTTGGCGGCGCTGCAAGAGAAGGTGACGGGGCCGCTGCCGCCGCCCTTCCTCAACGATCTCGAGGAGGCCTTGATCTGGTTGATGCGCCACGGCCTGGCCAAGCAGCAGATGGAGCCGCCCGAGCCCGCGGAAGACCAGGTCTATAAGCGCCTGGACGACAGCAATTCCGCGGAAGGCCGCTTTCTGCTGCAATGCCTGGCCACGGTGACGGATCCGGGCAAGGCGCAGGCGGGCCTTACCCCTCCATGATCCCGGCTATGGTGAAGCCGCCATCGGCGGCGTAGACGTGGCCGGTGGTGAAGCTGCAGTCGTCGGAGGCGAGGAAGGCGGCGACGGCGGCGATCTCGGCAGGCTCGCCGAAGCGCTTCAGGGGCATGCGCCGGGCGGCGCTCTCCATCAGCTCGCCTTGCAGCTCGGGGCGCGTGCGGGTCGGGCCCGGCGCCACGGCATTGACCAGGATATCGTGCTCGGCAAGCTCGATGGCCATGCTCTGGGTGAGATTGATCAGGCCGGCCTTGCTGGCGCCGTAGGCGGCGCGGCCACGGCCGCCGAATATCCCTGAGTTCGAGGCCACGTTGACGATGCGCCCGCCACTCCCCTGCGCCACCATCCGGCGCGCCGCCAGCTGGCCGCAGAGGAAGGCGCCATAGAGGTTGATGCCGAGCACGGTGCGCCAGTGCTCGTCCGTGGTCTCGAGGAACGGCATGCGGTCCATCACCCCGGCATTGGCGACGAGCACGTCGAGCCCGCCCCACAAGGCGGTCGCCTCGGCCACGGCGCCCTCGACCTCGGCGCGCTCGCGGACGTCGATAAGCTGCGCGGCAGCGCCGTTGCCGATCTCCGCCACGGCGCTCTCCGCACGCCCCTGGTCGCGGTCGCAGATCAGCACCCGCGCGCCCTCCTCTGCCAGGCGCCGGGCGATGGCAAGGCCGATGCCGTGGCCCGCTCCCGTGACCATCGCGCGTTTGCCTGCGAATCTCACGACCAGTCTCCTTGCGGCGGCAGGGCGTCACGCAGCAGGGTGCCGAAAACCATCATCTCCGGGCTGGTGACGCGGTAAGTATGGATGGCGGCGACGATCTCTTGCGCCTGTCCGGCGCTCGGCGGCGCCAGGTCGGTGGGTGGCACGGCGACGAGAATCTCGTCGGCGGCGGCAACGATGTTCCGGGATATCGCGGTGCGCTCCGCGCGCGCCAGCTCGCTGCGCAGAAGCGGTGTGAGCTCGGTCGCGGCATGGGCCAGATAGCTGGGCCAGCGGGCGAGCAGGCGGTAGAGACCGGGAACGAACGGCGCGCCCCCCACTTCCGTGCCCAGCTGCAACAGCACGGCACGCAGGTCGGCATCCGCCGCCGCCATATCGACCAGGGCCGGCATCGGCGCCAGCGCCTCCGGCGGGCTCCACGCAACGGCCGCGCCCTGGCCGCTCGCCTCGGCCCCTTCAAGCACCCGCTCCAGCGCGCCGGCGAAGAGCAGGTTGATGGGTGCGACGCGGACGAAGTTGTCGCAAATATTGCGGATCGCCCGCGCCCCCGCCGCGTCGACGCCGAGCAGGCGCAGCGCCGCGGGCGTCAGCGGCGGCAAGGGCTGCACGGGGATCATCGAGGCCAGCCGCCAGGCGGTCTCCGGCAACAGGCCGGAGGTGAATACCGGGCGAAACAACGCCCAGGCATATTCCAGACAGCCCGGCATGGTGGCGATATGGCGTTGCAGCGACGACACGTAGGGAACGGCGCAGGTCGTGCGCAGCTCTTCATAGATCACCGCCAAGGCGCCGGTGGCCTCGGCCTCGGGCAGCTCTCGCATCATGGCCCTGCCTCCTCCGCCCCTCGCGGCTCGCGAAACTCGCCGCCAACGATCTCCGGCGCCACGGTCAGGAGCGGCCCGTAGAAGCGCCGCACCCAGTCGCTCGAGCGTACCGCCGGCGGCGACGGCGACGGCGCGTCGGGCCCGATCGTCGTTGTCTCGCCAGGCTCGTCGAGCAACCGTGACGAAGGCGCAGGCGGCAGCGGCCCGGTCTCCTGAACCAGCAGCGGCGCAGGCAGGGTCAGCTCGGCGACAAGAACGGCGATGACCAGGGCGCCCGTCACGGCGGCTCTATTCGGCCGCGCTTCGGCGCGCCCGCGGCGCGGCGCGCGCGCCGCGCACCAAGCCACCCGGCAGCGCGCCGGTATGCTCGCCGTCCACTGCCACCTCGACGCCGGAGACAAAGGTGTGGCGATAGCCAAGGGAGCGCTGCACGAAGCGCTTGCCGCTTGCCGGCAGGTCATAGGCCAGCGCCGGCCGGGTCAGCCCGAGGGCAGCGAGATCGACGATATTGATATCGGCCTTGTAGCCGGGCGCGAGGACGCCGCGGTCGCAAAGGCCATAGCTCTCAGCCGCCAACGCCGTCTGCTTGCGCACGAGAAACTCGAGCGCCAGGCGCGGCCCGCGCTCGCGGTCGCGCGCCCAGTGGGTCAACAACGTGGTCGGATAGCTGGCATCGCAAATCGTTGCCACATGCGCACCGCCATCGCCGAGCCCGCAGACCGTGTGCTCGGAGGTGAGCATTTCCCGCAGCACGTCGAGGCTGCCCTCGCTGTAGTTCTCGAAAGGCCAGAACAGCAGGCCGTCGTCCTGGCGCAGGATATCGAGGGCGAAGGCCCAGGGGTCCCGGCCCGCCGCTTCGGCGCGCCTGACCAGCTTGTCGGCCGGTTGCGGCTCGAAGCTCGGCGGATCGGTAAACTCGAAACACTTCGAAAGCCCGTCCGCCAGCCAGCGCGTATGGGCGTCGTCGGACCGTTCCTCGACCAGGCGCCGCCGCAAGCCCTCGTCCTCTGTCAGGCGCTGTCGCCGGCCCGCGGGGCTCAGCTCCGCGAGCTCTGTCCAGGCGGGATGGCCGACAAAAGGATTGACGCTCGAATCGAGCCCCATCAGCACACCGATCGGCCGACAGCCGACCTGGCCCTTGACGTCGAGCCCGGCAGCGTTCGCGGCCGCGATCTCGGCCAGGGTGCGACGCCAGCGGTCCGGGTCCGCGTCGATTTGCAGCAGCAGCAGCGACAGCGGCCGCTCCGCCCGCTCGGCCATGGCCCGCAGGATGGCGAAATCACCCTCGGCCAGATCGGAATTGCACTGGATCACCCCGGCGGCGGCGCGGCGCATGGCATCGGCGAGCGCCATCAGCTCAACCTGGCGCGCCGTGTAGCTTGGCACCGGACGCCCGTCCCCCGCCTTGTGCTTGTGCGTGCGCGAGGTGCTAAAGCCGAGGGCGCCGGCCGCCAGCGCCGCTTCGAGCAGGCGCGCCATCTCGGCAAGCTCGGCCGCGCTCGGCAGCTCGTCGTGGTCCGCCCCGCGCCGGCCCATAGCATAGACGCGCAGCGGCGCATGGGCCACCTGGGCGCCGATATCCATGACGCGGGGCATGGTCGCCAAGGCATCGAGATAGTCGGCAAAACCGTGCCAGCGGAAATCCATGCCCGCCGACAACACGCTGGCGGGAATATCCTCTACCGCCTCCATCAGGGCGATGAGGAAATCCTCGTCGCCCGGGCGCACCGGCGCGACGCCAACGCCGCAATTGCCGAACACGGTGGTGGTGACGCCATGCCACGACGAGGGCGTGAGATAGGCATCCCAGGTGGCCTGGCCGTCGTAATGGGAATGGATATCGACCCAGCCGGGCAGAACCAGCAGCCCGGCCGCATCGATCTCGCGCTTGCCTGGACCGGCGGCCGGCTCCACGGCGCTGATCACTGCACCGTCCACGGCCACATCGGCAGCGCGCTCCGGCGCCCCCGTGCCGTCGATCACCCTGGCGTTTCGTATTACCAGCTCATGCATGGCGCCACACTATATCAAGGCGCGAGCGGGGAGCCATCAAAGCTGCTCGAGCAGCGGCGCGATGACCTTGCCCTTGAGGTCGATGCCGATGCCGCATTTGCAGCCCGGGCAGTCGGCGCAGGCTTCGAGGCCGAGCTCGCGCGCGGTTTGCAGCGCACCCTCGCGGTCGCCTTCGCTGGCCAGCGGGTCGAGGCGCAGGCGTTGCAGCTTCAACAGCGAGAACGGATTGCCCCAGCGATAGGCGTCGCCCTCGTTGCGCTGCTCTTCGCCGTCCGTGAAGTTGCGCGCGTGCATGGGGCAATCATGCAGGCAGGCATAGCAGTCGTTACAAGCGGTCAGGGCATGGAAGTCCTCGCCCGCCTGCACGTCGAGGTCGTTCGCGCGCATGGCGTTGGGCAAATGACCGCGCAATTGGCGGGCGATGCCGTCACGGCGGCCGATGAGGTCGCGCAGCACCGGCAGGGTGGCTTGCGCACTGACCGTATCGCCCTCGTTCACGCGCGCCCGGCAGGACAATCGCGGCCGGCCGTTGACATCGATGGTGCACATGCCGCAGGCGCGGTTGCGGCAGCCGTAGCGGAAGGAAAGATCGGGGATATCGCCGGCCTGGGCCTGCAACAGCACGTCGAGCGCCATCGGTCGCTCGCCCTCCTCGCGGGGGCGGTACTCGAATGTCACCGGACGCACCTCGCCGTCGCGGTGCAGCACGATCTCCACCTTCATGCGTCGGCGCTCTCGAGCGGACCCATGGTGGCGCGGTAGCGCCCCTCGATGACACTGTCGCGCCAGCGCAACGGCAACATGCGCAAGAGTCTCAGCGCCAGCTTGCGCTTGCGATCGCGGTAGAGGTAGGCGAGCACGTCGGGCAGCGGCGTGCCCTTGCGCGGCGCCTTGACCGCGCTCCAGCCAAGCGCGGCGTCGCGCCGCACGACCGCCGACCATGGCCGCGACCACAGCAGCGAGGTCTGGCTGCCGTCGAGGCGCACATGGGCGCCCAGGCTGTCCTCGCGGGCCAGCGCCGAATGGGCCACGGCTTCGGCGGTATCGAGCATGCTGGCAAGCTCCGCACGGTCGATGAAGGCCTGGTTCCAGACCGCCTCGCCGCCGACCGGGGCTTCGGCGCCGCGCCGCCGCAGGTCGGCGATCTTCTCCAGCATGGTCTCCAGCCCGGCCTTGGTGCGGGCGGGGCCGATATGCTCCCAGCAAGCGTCCTGAAGCTCGCGCACCAGGGCCGCGGGTGCCGTCCCCTCGCCCTTGCCGAACATGCCGCGATAGGCATCCAGCAGCGGCGCGAAGGCGTCGTCCGCCGCCGGCTCGCTGGCCTTGGCGACGGCGGCGGCGCCGTGCCCGGCGCGGATGCCGAAAACTATGTTTTCGGACAGCGCCGTCGAGCCCAGCCGGTTGGCGCCGAAGACGCCGCCCATGGCCTGGCCGGCGGAAAACAGCCCGCGCAACGGCGCGCGGCCGGCGTCGGATTTTGCCGCCGCATTGGCATCGACGCGCACGCCGCCCATGCAGTAGTGGGCGCTTGGCCGCACCTCCCACCATTCCTGGCACTTGGTCGCCTTGCGCCCCAGGGCCTGGCGCACCGTGCCCATGACCTTGGCGAGAGTGGTGTTGAGAAAGACCTCGTAATAGGGCCCGGAGCGCGGCGCCTCGACATTGGCGGTGAGATCGAGATAGCAGCCGCCGCGCGCGGTGCCGCGCCCTTCGTTGACGGCGCGCACCATGGCCGCCGCGCATTCGGCGCGGGTGCGCAGCATCAGGCCGTCGAGCAGGAGCTTGCCCTCGGCATCGCGCAGCACCCCGAGATAGCCCGCCACCCCGGGCTCGGAAGCGATCAGCCCCTCATAGGACGGCGGATGGGTGATGCAGAAAGGCAGAAATTGCACCTGCTCCATATCCACCAGATCGGCGCCGGCGCGCAATGCCAGGGCATAGGAATCACCGGTATTGCCGCGCATGGTGTCGGTCTTGGGAAAATAGATCGTGCCGAGCCCGCCCGAG
Organism: uncultured Rhodospirillaceae bacterium; assembly: GCA_964625645.1. Classification (GTDB taxonomy): domain Bacteria; phylum Pseudomonadota; class Alphaproteobacteria; order UBA7887; family UBA7887; genus UBA7887. The sequence continues at coordinate 1,427 of CAZVDW010000135.1, read as the reverse complement.
GCGATGATCACCGTGGGCGCGCGGATAGCCAGCAGCTCGCCCTGCCCGGCGTCGTAGACCACGGCACCGACTATGCGCGGGCCGTCGTCGCCTGCCGTCACGAGGTCAAGCACCCAGGCGTCTTCCAGGTAATCGATCCCCGCGCCCTGAACGACGGCGTTCCAATTGGCATGACTGAGCGCCACGCCGCTATTGCGATGGAGGACGGAGCGGCGATGGGTGTGGCCGCCGAAAGCAACGGCCATCACCTTCGGCGCGCCACTCGCCTCGTCGATTTCCGGGCGCAGGCCTTGCCGGCGTATCCAGTCATAGGCGTCGCGGCTGTCCTCGGCGAAAGCATCGGTGATCTCGGGTTCCTGCAGATCGCCACCGGCCAGGCGCAGATTGTCCGACAGCACCTGGCGGGTGTCGGCATCCTCGGCGCTGCCGCGAACGGTGATGATGCCTTCGGAGATCTTGGTGTCGGAGCAGCCGATCGGATCCTTCGATACCACCAGCACCCGGGCGCCGCTTTCGGCGGCGGCATGAGCGGCCGCGCTGCCGGCCCCGCCGGAGCCGACCACCACCACGTCGTAGTCGCGCCATTGTGTCTCAATTGCCATGCCACGCCTCCCTCGCCCTCGGGCGCGCGCATTCAAGCATGAAACCGCGTGCGGGGCACCTGTGCTGCGAGCGGGTCAGGGCCGCGACCAAAACATGGCAGGACCAGGAATCCGGGGTGGCGCATAAGGAGAGACGCTAGCGGCTGGTCACCGGCTCCCACGGCCCCGCCGACGCGAGCGGGACGAGCAACACGCCGCGGGCCTCGGCCCAGGCCTGCCCGAGCCTTGCCAACTCCTCCTCGCTCAGGACCTCGTCCGCCAGGGGAAACAGGAATTGCTCCTCCTTGCGAAAATGCTCGCGGGCGAATCCGATGCAGTATCGAATCCAATCCACGGCATCCTCGAGATCCTGGGCGTCCTCCACTTTTTCCAATGACTGATCCATTCTGGTGTGCTCGTCACGCATCGCCGTGACCAGCCGGTCATCCTCGAGAAATGGCTTGAGAGAGGGAATGAGCAGTGATTCCTCGAGCTTGGCATGGGAAGTGATCTCGGTATTCAGAGCGATTGTTGCATTATGAATTTGTGCAAGAACTTCAGCCTCTTCCGCCAGAGATTCAATCTGATCGAAGAGCCCGCAATATGCGCCGTGCTCGCCGCGCAAGGCGTCAGTTATCCGCATGCCACCTCCTGCCAACTCAGCAGGCCAGCCGATTCTCGGGGACGGATGGCTGAAATCGCATTGCCTAGCAGTCTGTCGGATTTAGGCTGAGCTTAGTTTATACTCGTGGCATGGCAAACTTCATTCCCTACGATCGCACGCAGGCCTTTCTGTTGCCGCCGGATCTTCGCGACTGGGTTGGCGAGGACGATCTCGTGCATTTC
>CAZVDW010000134.1:0-4002 GCA_964625645.1 uncultured Rhodospirillaceae bacterium | reverse complement strand
AGGCGGCTGCCGTCGGGACGCTCCGTGCCGATCAGGCGGTCGTGGCCATCGTAGAGATAGCCATAGGCAGGCGCCTCGCCGACGCTTTCGCCAACCAGATTGCCATTGTCGTCATAGGCGAAACGGCGCTGCGGCATGCCTTCGCCGTCCATGCCTTCCGTTAGCACCCGGCCGAGGCCGTCGAAGGCCCGCCGCCAGGTGCCGCTGACGCCGCCAATGGTCAGCAGGCGGCCATAGGCGTCATAGGAATAGCCGCGCTCGATGACGGTTTCGTCATCGGCCCACAGGCGCAGGCGAACGAGGTTGCCCAGGCCGTCATAGCCATAGGCCGCGAAGGGCACGCCCTCGGCCTCGGCCAGACGCTCCGCCTCGCTCAGCAACCATTCGCCGGTTATCCGGCCATGGGCATCGTAGGCAAGGCGCCGGCGCAGGCGATCGGGATCGTCGGGGATCAGTTGGAGTGGCCGGCCAAGCGCGTCGGTGACAATACCGACATGGCCGCCACTGTCGTCCTGCACGCCGATCAGATTGCCCCACGCATCCCATTCGTATCCCGCCAGAGTGCGCCGCGCGCCGCCCGGACGCGTCTCGACCACCTCGGCCAGATACAACGGCTCACCCGCGTCATCCGTCTGATAGACAAACTCGGTGATCGTATCGTCGATGCCTGTCACGCGTACGGGGAGGCCATAGGGCGAGGTCTCGTAAAGGGCATGTGCACCATGGCGCCTTCGACCGGCAAGCCACGGCGCACCAGGCGGCCGGCGGCAATGCCGCTGACGCCATCGCCGTTGACGTCGCCGAGGGCCAGGGCGACGGCGGAGAAACCGAACCGCGTCAGGCTCTCGGGCAAAGGCGCTTCTTCGTAGTCGTAGTCGTTGCGGTGGACGAGCATGGCCGCGGGGTCAGCCGGCACTTGGCCGGCAAAGGGGCCATAGAGCGCCTTTACCTGGCGGAACAGTGGCTCGTATTCGATGAGAAAGGCGCGCACCGGATCGTCCGAGCCCGGTGGCGGCACATGACGCACTTCCTTGGCCAGGCCGTCCTCGCGCCAATGGCTCTCGACACGATTGCCCAGCGGCTTGGTTTCGCCGGTCAGGCGGCCGTTGGCATCGTAATCGCGCGACACCGCGATGGCGTGTCCGTCCGCCACCTCGTAGGTCAGGCTTGCGAGCTGGCCGTCGAGACGGAACAGGTGGCGCTCGGTCGCCCTGCCCTCGGCCTCGACACGGGTCTCGAAGCGCAAGCTGTCGCCACTGCCCTGGCGGGCGTAAGCGAAAGTCTCATGGGACCGACCGTTGCGCTGCCAGGTGACACGGTCGTAATCCTCGCCGCCGGGCTCAATGCCATGGCGCATCTCGACGTCAGGGGTGCCGCCGGTGCCCCAGATGCGCGTGATGTTGTCGCGCAGCTCAGGCGCCTCGCTGATGCTGTCATAGGCATAGGTGATCTCGCGATAGGGCGCCTCCGCAGCCGGGGCGAAATGGCGCACGGCCAGCAGACGCCCCTCTTCGTCATGGGCAAAGGTGAGCCGGCGGCCGTCCGCCGCGACCACTTCGCTGAGATAGTCGGACTGGGCGCCGTAGCTATAGCGGGCGGCGCGGCCGAGGCTGTCGGTGACACTGCTCACCCGGCCCCACAGATCCGTCCCGAAGACCAGGCGGTTGCCGAAGGCGTCCTCGACGGCTTCGATCACCGATTGCTCGGGCGCGTTCGGTGCCGCGGCGAAGCGGTGCAGCACGCCGTCCGTATCGCGCACGATGCGCTCGCCTTCGCCTATCAGCAGGCGCTCGCCGCCAGCCGCGGCATAAAGACCGTCGGCCATGGCGCGAAAGCGCAGCCAGGTGCCGCTCGGACCCCGCCACAGCCAGTCCTCGCCATCCTGCATCAGGGCGTGCATGGCGTTATGGGTCCAGCCGCGCCCGAGGCTGGTGTGGTCCTGGCTCTGGCTGCGATAGGTGCGCTGGAAGCGCCAGTCGAGCCCGCGGCCGGGCAGCTGCAGATCGATGCTGGTCTCGTAGTACTCGCCCGAATGCAGCAGCACCGGGTCCATGCTTTGCAGCAGCTTGTAGAAATCGGGATCGTCCGAGCGCATGCGCTCTTCGGTCTCGCGGCGCTCCTCGGGCGTCGCCGGCGGGTGGCCGATGCCGTCATAGGCGCGCCGGGAGAAGCCCCTCACCTCCTCAATGTTCTCGCCGTTCAAACGCTCCGCCTCGGCCCGGCCGATGCGGCGGAAGGCGGCGCCGCGGGTCTGCGTCGCGTCGTGGTCGGTGACGCATTCGTAGGGATCGCCTTCGACGCCCCATTCCTCCATCTGGTCGATCAGCTCGCGCACCCAGCGCAGGCGGCCGATGATGCCCGGCCTGGGCGGCACCAGATCACGCTCGCGGTAGGCGCGCTGGTAGCGTTGCATGGTCTCGGCGAATTCGACCTGGCCGTCGATCGAGGCCGGGCGCTCCATGCGCGCGCCGAAATCGACCTCGAAGCGGTAGGGGCTCCACTGGGTCGCGACCGGGCAGGCGCCGCCCTTGATCAGATAACTGCCTTCGGACACGCGCTCGGCCTCGCGGTCGTAGAAGCGCCGGCCGCGGCCTTCGCTGACGGTCTCGTAGGTTTGCGCCACTTCGCCATAGACGCCGCGCGCGATGGTATCGCCGATGTCGTAGCCGAGCTGCGCCTGGGCCAGGGTCGGCGACAGCAATATGGCCTCGAAGGCACCGGCTTCGCCGCGAATCTCCACGACACCGCCATCGTGGTCATAATAGTCGTTAAGGTCGCCGTCATGCACCACGACCGTGGCGCCCTTGCGCACCTGCTCGCCGAACTCGTTGAGCCCCTCGAGGGCAAACTCGTAGGTTCCCGGCGCGTCGAACAGATGCCGGTGATAGCCGCCACTTCTGGCGAAGGTCTCGCCGTCGAGGGTGATCTGGCGCCTGCTCACCTGGCCCGAGGGGAAACCGCCGCGCACGGTCACCTCGAGTGGCGCCACGCCCTCGCGCGGCGCCACCAGCAGGCGCAGCCGCGGCGGCGCCCGTACCGCCACCGACGCCCGCGCCCGCGCCACATTGCCGTAGCGCCCGCGCAGCACGAAGGTCGCGCGGTAGCGCCCCGGCCGCTCGTAGCGATGGCTGACATCGGACAGCGGCAGCACGCTTTGCGAGCTGCCGTCGCCGAAATCGAGCACCGCCGAATTGGCCGTGAACGGCAGGCTCTCGCCACCGAGGGTGAAGGTGGCCTCGAAAGGCGCCTGGCCCTCGGCCTGTTGCACCCGCAACAGCTCGCCCGGATCGGCCTCGCGCTCGGGCCTGACGCGCACCCGCGTACGCGCCGAAAGCTCCTCGCCGGACTCCGTGGTGATGGTGACGGTGACGACGAAGCGCCCCGGCCCGCGATAGGTGTGGCGGATCGCCTGCCGGCCGCGGGCGTCGGCCCGGCTGCCATCGCCGAAATCGATCTCGGCGTCGCGAATGCGCCCGCCACGCTCGGTGGTCGTGCGCAACGAGAAGGTGACCGCCAGCGGCGCCTTGCCCACCCGCACCGAGCTGTTGATGCCGACGCCGTAGCCCCGCGCGGCCAGCACCGGCTCGCTCAAAAGCAAAGTCGCCAACAGCAGCGCGAGCGGTGCGAGCAGACGCTTGGTCATGGCTCAGATCTCGAACTCGGCGATCGCCTCCGCGAGGTTCTGCTCGGCCGCATAGAGGGCCGCCTGCGCCTTCTCCTCCTCGGTCAGGAGCATATCGAGAGCGTCTTCCTGGCGGGCGAGCTTGGCCATGTAGCGCTGATAGAGATCGCTGTCGGGCGAGACGCGGCGCATGTTCTCGCGCAAGCGGTCCTGATCCTCGTAGACCTGGGCCTGGCGATCCGAGATGCGCTCGAGGTCGTCGGCGCGCAGCTCGACCTCTGCCCTGAGCGCCGCCAGGGTCTGCAAGGCCGCGCGCAGCGCGTCGGAGAGCTGTGGCGCGCGGATATAGGCCTCGAGATCGCCGCGCCACATGTCGCCGA
>CAZVDW010000133.1:0-2066 GCA_964625645.1 uncultured Rhodospirillaceae bacterium | reverse complement strand
GCCGGACGCCCTGCAACACGCCGAGCGCGGCGGGCGAGGAGGCAAGATCATCATCAAGCCGTAGGCGACCTCATCGACTTGTCATTTGCCCTTGGCCTGCGCAGCGCACAGCTTGGCGCCCGGCGAGATTCGAACCCCCAGGAGGAGACAAGACCATGCGCATCAAGAGCACTCTCATCGCTGCGGTATTCGCGCTCGGCTTCGGCAATGCCGCCCAGGCCCTCGACAGCAAGCCCATTCTGACCCTCGATATGGCCAAGGCCATGGCCGATGCCTGCGAGGCTCTGGCGATCTCCGAGGGCTGGCGGCCGGTCAACATTGCCATCTTCGATGATGGCGGCAATCTCAAGCTGTTCCGGCGTCAGGAGAACGCTTTCGTCGGCAGCATCCAGATCTCGCAGCTGAAAGGCCATTCCTCGGCCATCTTCCCGTTTCCGACGCGGCGCTTCGCCGATATCGCCTTCGGCAAGGACGGCCAGCCCGGCCCGGTTCCCGGCATCGCCGAGGTTCCGGGCATCGCCTCGTTCCCCGGCGGCCTGCCGATCCTGACCGGTGACGGCCGCCAGATCGGCGGTATCGGCATCAGCGGCGCCACCTCTGGCGAGGACGAGCAATGCGCCCAGGCCGGCATCGACGCCATCGCCGACATGCTCAACTGATATCAGGTCAGAAGAGGATCAGCTTGGCGAGGCCGAGAAAGGCGAAGAAGCCGACCACGTCGGTGATGGTGGTGAGGAAGATGCCGGCGCTGAGCGCCGGATCGACGCCGGCGCGGTGCAGGCCGAGGGGGATCAGCATGCCGGCGATGCCGGCGACCCAGAGATTGACGATCATCGCCAGGCCGATGACCAGGCCCAACGTGGTGTTGTGGAAATAGAGGGCTGCGGCCAGGCCCATGATGAGAGCGAAGATGATGCCGTTGGCGCCGCCGACGACGCATTCCTTCCATAGCGCGCGGCTGGCGTTGACGGCCGTCAGCTCGCGCGTGGCCAGGGCTCTCACCGCGACGGTCAGGGTCTGGGTGCCGGCATTGCCGCCCATGGAGGCGACGATCGGCATCAGGATCGCCAGCGCCACCAGCTGCTCGATGGTCTCGGCGAAGATGGCGATGGTCAGCGAGGCCAGCACGGCGGTCGCCAGATTGACCAGCAGCCAGGCCCAGCGCCGCTGCACCGTGGCCAGCGCCGGCAGGTAGAGATCGCCCTCGGGCGCGACGCCGCCCATGCGATGGATGTCCTCCTCGGCCTCCTCCTGGATCACGTCGACCACGTCGTCGACGGTGATCTGGCCGAGCAGGCGGCCGTCCGCCGAGACCACAGCGGCCGAGGTCAGATTGTACTGGTCGAAATGGTAGGCGACCTCTTCCTGGTCCATGTCGACGGGAATCAGGCGCGGGGCGCTGTCCATGATGTCGTTGATGGAGACCGGGCGCTTGTTGCGCATGGCGCGGTAGAGCGGCACGGTGCCGATCGGCCGGTGGCGCGGATCGACGACGAAAATCTCGTAGAACTCGTCCGGCAGCTCGTCCGAGTCGCGCAGCCAGTCGATGACCTGGCCGACGGTCCAGAAGGTGGGCACGGCGACATAGTCGCGCTGCATCAGCCGCCCTGCGCTGTCTTCCGGATAGGCAAGCGCCGCTTCCAGACGCTCCCGCCCGGCCTGGGGCATGGCCTCGAGCACCGCCTGGCGCTCGCTCGCCGCCATATCCTCGATGAGATAGACGGCCTCGTCCGTATCGAGCTCGGCCGCCGCGGTGGCGATCTCGGCGGGCTCGATCTCTTCGAGAACTTCGTCGCGGACATGCTCGTCGAGATCCGCCAGCGCCTCGGGCTCGAGCTCCGAGCCGAGCGCGTCGAGCAACAGGGCGCGGTCGTCATGGCGCAGCGCCTCGATAAGGTCGGCGAGGTCAGCTGCATGCAGAGGCTTGGCGAGCGCGACGGCAGTCTCAGGCCGGCCGCCTTCCAGCGCCTCCGCCACTTGCCGTACGAGATTCGGGTTGATGCCAGGGGTCGCGGTCGGCGCACTGTCCGGCGCCGCCTTGGTGTCGCTATCGGGCTTCTGAGCCT
>CAZVDW010000132.1:0-4664 GCA_964625645.1 uncultured Rhodospirillaceae bacterium | reverse complement strand
GCTCACCGTCGGAGATCAGCTACACCTTCAAGCACGCCCTGGTCCAGGACGTGGCCTACGAATCGATGCTGAAAAGCAAGCGCCACGACGTGCACGGCGGAATCGCTACTGTCCTGGTCGAGCATTTCCCGGACGTCATCGAGCGGCAGCCGGAGTTCCTGGCCTTCCACCTTACCGAGGCGGGGCAGGTCGAGCCGGCGATCGAAGCCTGGTTCAAGGCCGGCGAGCGAGCCGCAGCACGTCTGGCGCATGTCGAGGCCATCGCGCATTTGCACCAGGGCCTGGCTCTGCTGCGCGCGCAGCCGGAAAGCCGGGATCGCGATCGCCGCCAACTCGACTTCCAGACCGCTCTCGGCAACTCTCATATTCTCAGCGACGGCTATGCCTCCAGCGAGACGGGAGAGTCTTTCGCCACGGCGCTCGACTTGTGCCGCCGGCTCGACAATCCGCCGCAAACCTTCCGGGTTCTGTACGGCCTGAGCGCCAATTTGGGAGTCCGCGGCGAGCTGCTTCGGGCGCAGGCGATCGGCGAGGAATTCGTTGCCGAGGCCGAAACGCAACAGGACCTGGCGGCACGCGTCGTCTCTCATCGTATTCTCGGAACCTATTTGAACAGCACCGGAGAGCTCGCGCATGCGCGTCGTCACCTCGAGTGCGCCCTCGATCTCTACGACGAGCGCGAGCACAAATCTCTCAACCATGACTATGGACATGACCCGCGTGTCTGGGGGCTCATCTACCTGTCCCAAACGCTCTGGGTCCTAGGCTATTTCGACCAGGCGCGCGAAACCATTCGCGAAGGCATAGCCCGGGCCGAGGACTCCGCCCATCCGCATAATCTCGGAATTGCCAAGAATACCGCATGCCGCCTGTATTTCTTGAATCGAGATCCGGCCGCAACATTGGAAGTTGCTGATGCAGTGCTCATCATGGCAACGGAGCACGGCTATCCGCAATGGGCAGCATTGGTCAAGCCCATGAGGGGCTGGGCCCGCGCCGCGCTGGGCGAGTCTTCGCTGGGCATCGCCGAGGCGCTCGAGGGCATGGAGTGGTGCCGCATGGCCGGATGGACGCTCTTCATGCCCGTATATCTTAGCGCCTATGCTACGGCCTGCAGACTTGCGGGCCGTCGTGACGAGTCACGCCAGGCCATCAGCGAAGCGATGGCGGTCGCGCAGCAGACCCACGAGCTTTGGTACCTGGCCGAGCTGCATCGCATGCAGGGCGAATGGTCGCTGGCCGACGGCGAATGCGACGCCGCGACCGCGGAGAGCGAGTTTCGCCGCGCCATCGAGATCGCGCAGCCGCAGGACGCCAAGGCCCTGGAGCTACGCGCTGCCACCTCTCTCGCCCGCCTCTGGCAAAGCCAGGGCAAAAGCGCCGAAGCCCACGCCTTGCTGGCCCCGGTCTACGACTGGTTCAGCGAAGGCTTCGACAATGCCGACCTCAAGGACGCCCGCGCGCTGCTGGAGGTGATGGACTCCTAGTCTCCCAACAGCGCGTCCAGCTCGCCGTCGTAGTCCAGTTCCGCCAACTCTTCGTAGCCGCCGATGGGGCGGTCGTCGATGAAGATTTGGGGCACGGTGGTGCCGGCGGCGGCCCGCGCTTCCATCTCGGCGCGGCGGCCGGGATGGCGTATCAGGTCGTACTCTTCGTAAGCCACGCCTTTCTTGTCCAGCAGCCGCTTGGCGCGGGCGCAATAGCCGCAGAAGAACGATGAGTAGATCTCCACTTTCGCCATCTCGCATCCGCTTCATTGTTGGCGGCTGGCCACCCCACCAGCCCCAGCCGCGTTCCCTTTCTCTTGGCGGCTGGCCGCCCCGCCAGCCCCAGCCGCGTTTCTGTCTAGTCCTCCAGCACGACGCGGGCAAGGGTGAGCACGGCGACGTGACCGGCACCGGCGCGCTTGAGGGTGCGGGCGCAGGCGGTGGCCGTGGCGCCGGTGGTCAGCACGTCGTCGATCAGCAGCACGCGGCGGCCCTCGATCAAGGCTTTTCGGGCCGGCCTGACGGCGAAGGCCGCGGCGACGTTGCGGCGGCGCTGGTTGCGGCTTAGGCCCGCCTGGGGCGGCGTCGCGCGGCGGCGCAGCATGGCGTCGGCCACCACGGGCAGGCCGCTTTCCTTGCCAAGGCTGCGTGCCAGCAGCAGCGACTGGTTGAAGCGCCGCGACAGCAGCCGGCGGCGATGCAACGGCACCGGTATCAGCAGATCCGCATCCCTGAGCAATGCCTCCCCGGCGCGGCCCATCCAGGCCGCCAGCGGCGGCGCCAGATGGGTGCGGTCGGCGTGCTTGAGGCCGACCACCAGGCGCCGTGCCACCGGGCCGTAGCGCATGGCGGCGCGGGCCTGGTCGAAGGCCGGCGGCGCGGCCAGGCAACCGGCGCACAACACGTCCGCGCCAAGGTCGTAATCGAACGGCAGGCCGCAGCGGGCGCAAAACGGCGCGGTCAGGAAATCGACCTCGCTCCAGCAGGCGCCGCACAACTGGCCGGGCGCGTCGGTGGGTGCGCGGCAGGCCATGCAGTGGCCCGGCAGCAGCAGGTCGAGCAGGCCACTGCCCAGCTTGGCAAGACGCCGCCGCGCGCGGGCGCCCGGTCTCGGGTATAACGCGTCCATGACCTGCACAGTCTACACCGGATTCGCGCCGGCATGAGCGCGCCCGAGATTTTCGATCGGGCGCTGCTGCGCCGGCGCCGCCAGCGTGCTGCCGCCGGCTTCGCCACGCACGACTTCTTGTTTGTCGAGGCGGCGGCGCGCCTGGCCGAGCGGCTTGGCGAGGTGCGGCGCAACTTTGCGCTCGGGCTCGACCTCGGCTGCCACACCGGTGAGCTCGCGCGCGCCTTGCCGCCCGGCATGGTCGATCGCCTCGTGCAATGCGATCTTTCGGCGGCCATGTTGCGCGGCGCGGGCGGGCTGCGCGTCGCAGCCGACGAGGAACGACTGCCGTTTCGCGCCGGCGCCTTCGATCTCGTGGCCAGCGTGCTCTCGCTGCATTGGACCAACGACCTGCCGGGCGCCCTGGCCCAGGCGGCCGCGTGCCTGAAGCCGGACGGCCTGCTGCTGGTCACGCTGTTCGGTGGCGGCACCCTGGCCGAGCTGCGTGCCGCGCTGGACGAGACCGAGCTCGCGGCAAGCGGCATCGGCGGCCGCATCTCGCCTTTTGTCGATATCCGCGATGCCGGCGGCCTGCTGCAGCGCGCCGGCCTCGCCTTGCCGGTGGTCGATTGCGAGACCGTGACCGTGCGCTACGAAGAGCCGCTGCGCCTGCTCGCCGACCTGCGCGGCATGGGCGAGAGCAATGTCCTGGTGCGGCGCCCGCGCCTGCCCCTGTCGCGCCAGCGCCTGGGCGCCGCCATGGCGCGCTATCGCGAGCGCTTCGCCGGCGAGGACGGACGGGTGCCGGCGAGCTTCGAGCTGCTGACGCTGACGGCCTGGAAGCCCCACCCGGACCAGCCGCGCCCGCTGGCGCCGGGAAGCGGCGCCGTGCCGCTTGGCGACATGCTAGGGCGCAAGCAGGGGCGATAGCTCCTCGACCAGCGGCGCATCGGCGGCCGGCATGGGGAAGCGCGCCAGCGCCTTTGCCGTGGCCCAGGCGATGCGCTGGCCTTCGCGGGGGTGCGGGTCTCCCGACCAGCGGCGGCAGAGCAGCAGCGGCATGAGCAGCTGAAAGTCCGCATAAGCATGGCTGGCAATGGCATAGGGCCAGAGATCGCTGAGGCTCGCTTCGACCGCCAGCTCTTCCGAGAGCTCGCGGGCCAGCGCCGCGCGGGGCCGCTCGCCGGGCTCGACCTTGCCGCCGGGAAATTCCCACAGGCCCGCCATGGCCTTGCCGGGCGGACGCTTGGCGAGCAGCACGCGGCCGTAATCGTCGATCATGGCGACGGCGGCGACATACAGCGGCAGGCCCGCGGCCGGCGTGGCCTCGAGCCGATGAAAACTGGCGGCGCTCTCGCCGATCTCGCCTCTGCGGACCTCGCGGAAGCCGGCCTGTGCCAGCACCCGCCGGCTGGCCTGGTTGCCATCGAGCACGCCCGCCGTGAGCCGCTCGAGCCCCAGCGTGGCGAAAGCGAAGGCGGCCACCTTGCGCACGGCCTCGTTGGCGATGCCCCGGCGGCGCAGACGCAGCTCGACCCAATAGCCGATCTCCGCTTCCGGCAAAGCCGGATCGAGCGCCAGCTTGACCACCGCCGCCAGTTTGCCGTCGGGCCGCGTGAAGGCGCCGAGCAGGAACTCCTCGCCGGCATAGAGGCCGGGGCGCGATTCGGCGATCCAGCGCAGCGCCATGTCGAAGCCGTAGGGGCGCGGCAGGCCCGGTGTCTGGCGGGCGATCTCGCCGTCGTCGAGCAGGCTGAACAGCGCTGCCGCATCGCTGGCAACGAGCGGCCGGATATCGAGCCGCTCGCTGGCGATGGGCACGAAACTCATGAACGGTAGTCGGCGTTGATCTCGATATAGCCGTGGGTCAGGTCGCAGGTCCAAACCGTGGCCCTGCCCCGGCCGACGCCCACGTCTACGGCGATCTCGATCTCATCGCCTTTCATGTACTCTGCCACCGGGCCTTCGTCGTAGTCGGCCCGGGCAGTGCCGCCCTCGGTGATGGGGAAGCCGCCGATGACGATCTCGAGCGCGTCGCGCTCAGCCTTTTCGCCGGCCTTGCCGACCGC
>CAZVDW010000131.1:0-5107 GCA_964625645.1 uncultured Rhodospirillaceae bacterium | reverse complement strand
ACCACGCCTGTCTTGCCACGCAGGTAGAGCGGCAAATGGGTGTGGCCCTGCCTCTTGATATCGCGCACGAGGACCTCTTGGCCGGCGGCAAAGCGCGGCCCCTCGCGCTCGGCCTTCTCGAAGGCGGCGACGCGCTCTTCGAGCTCGGCCTTGGCCACTAGGCCCTTGGCGTCCAGCAACTGCTCGGCGGCGGCCAGCCACAAGTGATAGAATCTGGCGCCGTCTCTTTCGCAGGCCGCGAGAAAACGATTGTCATTGGCTCGCCCTGGCGCCGTTTCGCCCTCGCTTCCCTCGCTATCGCCATTGCCGGCGCCGAAATGCCCGGGCGCCTGAATCCGGTAGCCGAGGTAATCATCCCATTCGGCCCAGTTGTAATGCCCGTCCCGGTAAAGCGACATGACCACGGCGAAGGCGTGTGCCTGCCAGGGCTCGGCAAAGACCGGCTCGCCGGCATCCCGCGGCAGAGCGGCGCCGGCCCTCTCCTCGGGCACGGCCAGGCTCGGCACTTGCAACATTTTTCGCATCGATGCGCGCCTTTTTCGCCGCTCAGGCCGGCTCCATGTAATCGTCCCAAAGCGTGATCATCAGGCTGTCCTTGGCCGGGGCCTCGCACCCCCACAGCTCGCGCGCGCCGAAGCGCACGGAATAGAGATGTTGCGGCTGGTCTCCCTGGCCGCCGACACGCGTGTCGGGAAGGGGAAAGACGCCGTGATCCCGCTCGACGACGCCGGCTTTGCCGCGAACGTAGCGGGGCAAGCGGGTATGCCCCGGCGGATTGATGTTGCGCGCCACGATACGATCGCCTGGCTTGAACCTCGGCGCGACATCCAGCTCCAAGCGAATGGCGCCGGGGATCTTGTAGAGGCTGCGCACCAGCTCCAGATCGACGACCGGCATCAGCGCCCGGCCTCGGCCAGCTCGGCAAGCCGTGCGTCGAGCTCGCCCTCGGTGATTACGCCCTTTTCCAGCAGCATGGTGATGGTTCCCTCCAGCCAGCGCTCGTAATAGCTGGATCGAAGGTAGCTGGACGGCTCGATTCGCTCCATGGCATGGCGGAACTCATCGAGGTTGAAGTGCCTGCCGGCCATCATCGCGCGGGCCAGCGCCAGCACATGTCCCTCCCAGTCCGTATGGAAGGTGGGCTCGTTCTCTTCCCTGACGATAGGGCCCAGGCCATGCATGCCGCCCATGTCGTGTATGCCGTTCAAGATTACCTCCCCTGGCGCCGCCGGATTCCCTCAGGGCGCCGCCGCCTTGGTCACGCCGATCATCGAATCGCGGCTGACCAGCTCGGCCAATGCCGCCGCGTCCAGCCCGTCCGTTCCCGCCGGCCTCTCGGGCAGCACCATGTAACGTATCTCGGCGTTGCTGTCCCAGACCCGCAGCTCCGTGTCCTCGCCTATCTCGGTGCCGAATTCGCGCAGCACGCCGCGCGGATCGCTCGCCGCCCGCGCCCGATAGGGCGCCGACTTGTACCAGACCGGCGGCAGGCCCACGGTCGCCCAAGGGAAGCACGAGCACAATGTGCAGACCACGACATTGTGGATGGCGGGGGTGTTCTCGACGATCACCATTTCCTCGCCCTGAACCGCCTCGAAGCCCATTTCGGCAATCGCCGCCGTGCCGTTTCGCAGCAAGCGGTCCTTGTATTCGGGGTCCGTCCAGGCGCGGGCGACGACCTTGGCCCCGTTCCAGGGGCCGAGCCGGTTTTCGAACATGTCGATCAGCTCGTCGATCGCCGCGGTTTCGATCAGGCCCTTTTCCAGCAAGAGGGATTCAAGGGCCTTGACCCGCAACGCCGTTGCCGAACCCGGTCCGGGTATTCCGCCGGAACTCATTACGTCTCTCCCCTGATCCTGGCGCGCGAAGGCGATTCGCCGCCAAGCCAAGGGGCTCGGACGGCCATCGTCGGTGTACTATATGTCCGCGTCAGTGCCTCAGTCGAGGGGAACGGCCGTGGTCATGGGCAAGTTGGGGTCGGCGGACCATTCGGCGAGGGAGCCGTCGTAGAGCTTGACCGTGTCGCTGCCGAGCTGGGCGCCAAGCGCCAGCCAGCCGACGGCGCTTTCGAGGCCGGAATTGCAGAACAGGATCTGCGGCCGGTCGGGATCGATGCCGGCGGCGGCCCAGAGCCTGCGCAGCTGTGCCGGTGTGCGGTAGCGCAGGCCTTCGTTCGCGACCAGCCAGCTCATGGGCAGATTGACGGCGCCGGTAATGGTGCCGGGACGGACCACGACGCGGGTCGAATTGATGCCGAGGTAATGGTCGTTGTTGCGCATGTCGACCAGCGTCGCGCCGGACGCGACGGCGGCTGCGACCTCGGCCCGGCTGGCGATCATGTCCGGGCGGGGCCGGGCCGTGAACGTGGCCTGCGTCGGCGTGACATCGCCGATCTCGACGTCGTTGTCCCATTCGGCTGTCCAGGCGCCGATGCCGCCGTCGAGGATCGAGACCGCCTCGTGGCCGAGCTGGCGGAAGATGAAGTAGACCCGCGCCAGCTCGGCGGCCGAGAACATGTCAACGGCCGCGGTCACCAGCACGACGTGGCTGTCGTTGGCGATACCGAGGCTGCCGATCAGCCGTTCCAGGCGCTCTGCCGGGGGCACCTTGTTCCCGACGCCGTCGCGGCTGGCGCGCCAGCCGTCGCCGTAATAGTCGCTGTGAACGCTGCAGGGAATATGCTCGGCGGCAAAGTTCTGTTGCGAGCGCCGCAGGTCGAGAGTGATGACGGTGCCATTGCAAAGATGGCTCTGCAGCCAGGCCACGTCGACGAGCGGCGGCGCGGGCTCGGCGCGGACAGCGACGGGGAGGGCCAGAAGCAGCGCGGCGAGCAAAAGCCGCAAGGGGCGCCTCACCGGGGCGCGGCGTCGGCCACCGCGGCCTCGATGGCGGCGAGGGCCGCGGGCGCTGCGGCGGCATCGGGCCCGCCGGCCTGGGCGAGGTCGGCGCGGCCGCCGCCGCCTTTGCCACCAAGCGCTTGCGATGCCGTGCGCACCAGGGCGACGGCATCGAGGCGGTCGGTCAGATCCTCGGTGACGCCGACGACTACCGCGGCCTTGCCGTCCGCCACGGCGACCACGGCGACGACACCGCTGCCGAGCTCCTTCTTCATGGAATCGGCCATGCCGCGCAACTCCTTCGCCGGCACGCCATCAAGCTGGCGGGCGATCAGCGAGACGCCGGCCACGTCCTTGACCTCGGCGGCGCCAGCGCCCGTGCCGCCCGTGGCGAGCGCGCGCCGCGCCTCGGCCAGGTCACGCTCGAGCCGCTTGCGCTCTTCGAGCAAGCCGGCGATGCGCTCGGCGAGCTCGGCGGGGGCTGTCTTGAGGGCGCCCGCCGCGTCGCGCAGGGCCTGCTCCTGGCGATTGACATGGGCCAATGCGCCTTCGCCGGTCAGCGCCTCGATGCGGCGCACGCCGGCCGCGACCGCGCCTTCGCTGACGATCTTGAACAGGCCGATATCGCCGGTGCGCCCGACATGGGTGCCGCCGCAGAGCTCGACCGAAAACGGAGCGCCGGCCTCGCCCATGGTGACGACCCGCACGCGCTCGCCGTATTTCTCGCCGAACAAGGCCAGGGCTCCGGCCTCGACTGCCTGCTCGGGGCTGGTCACGAGCGTCGAGACCGCGGCGTTGGCGAGCACCTTCCGGTTGACCTCGACCTCGACGGCGGCCAGCTCCTCGGCGCTCATGCCTTTGGGATGGCTGATATCGAAGCGCAGCCGCTCGGGCCCGACCATGGAGCCTTTTTGCGTCACGTGGTCGCCAAGCGCCTGGCGCAGCGCCGCGTGCAGCAGGTGGGTTGCGGAATGATTTCGCCGCAGCGCCGCGCGGCGCTGCGTGTCGATGGTCAGCGTCACCTCGGCCCCCTTGCGCAAGGTGCCTGAGACGACGCTGCCGCGATGCACCACCATGGTATCGAGCTTGCGCTGGGCATCCTCGATGCGCACTTCGAGGCCGTCCGCGCCGCTCAGGGTGCCGCTGTCGCCGACCTGGCCGCCGGACTCGCCGTAGAACGGGGTCTGGTTGGAGAGCAGACTAACGGTTTGGCCTTCCGATGCGGCATCCACCACTTCGCCGTCGACGATGATTGCCGTGACGACGGCATCGGCGCGGCAGGCCTCGTAGCCGAGAAATTCGCTGGCGCCGACCTCATCGCGGAGCGCGAACCAGGCCTCTTCGGTCGCAGCCTCGCCGGAACCGGCCCAGGCCGCGCGCGCGGTCTCGCGCTGGCGCGTCATGGCGGCATCGAAGCCGGGCTGCTCGACGCTGCGGCCCTCGGCGCGAAGCGCGTCCTCGGTGAGGTCGAGGGGAAAGCCGTAGGTGTCGTAGAGCCGGAACGCGATTTCGCCGGGCAGGGGCTCGCCATCGCCGAGCTTGTCCGTTTCGTCGGCGAGCAGGCGCAGGCCGCGCTCGAGGGTCTCGCGAAAGCGCGTCTCCTCGAGCTTGAGGGTCTCGCCGATCAGGGCCTCGGCGCGGCCGAGCTCGGGGAAGGCCTGGCCCATCTCGCCAACCAGGGTCGGCACCAGGCGCCACATCAGGGGATCGCGAACGCTCATGAGCTGGGCGTGGCGCATGGCCCGGCGCATGATCCTTCTCAGCACATAGCCGCGGCCTTCGTTCGAGGGCATGACGCCGTCGGCGAGCAGGAAGCAGGAGGCGCGCAGATGGTCCGCGATGACGCGGTGGGAGGCGGCATGCTCGCCGGCCGGGTCGCTATGGGCGTGATCGGCGATGGCGGCGATCAGGGTGGCGAAGAGGTCGGTGTCGTAATTGTCGTGCTTGCCCTGCATGACGGCGGCGATGCGCTCGAGGCCCATGCCGGTATCGATGGAGGGGCGCGGCAGGTCGATGCGCTCGTCCGCCGTGCGCTGCTCGTATTGCATGAAGACGAGGTTCCAGATCTCGACGTAACGGTCGCCATCCTGGTCGGGCGAGCCGGGCGGGCCGCCGGCGATGCCAGGGCCGTGGTCGTAGAATATCTCCGAGCAGGGGCCGCAGGGGCCGGTGTCGCCCATGGCCCAGAAGTTGTCCGAGGTGGGGATGCGGATGATGCGTTCTTGCGGCAGGCCCGAGACCTTGCGCCAGATGTCGAAGGCCTCGTCGTC
>CAZVDW010000130.1:0-6162 GCA_964625645.1 uncultured Rhodospirillaceae bacterium | reverse complement strand
AGCGCTATGGCGACCGACGATCTCACAGGTCAGTCGAAAATGCCGTTTATGGTTCCCACGAAGAGGATACTCGTTTACCATTGAAGGTGAGTTTGGGAGTCATCCGGGGAATGTCGGATCAACTATCTCCAATAGCGAACCGAGACACAGGGGAGACATCTCAATGCCCACCATTCGTCTGAGCAGCTTTGCCCTCGCGATCGCAGGCAGCCTGTTTCTGTCCGCCGCCGCCCATGCCACCGACGGCAATAACCGCGTCGTCGACATCATCAACGACACCAGCGTGACGATGACGGAGTTCTATGCCTCCAACATCGACCGCACCGATTGGGAAGAGGACATTCTCGACGGCGATTACCTGCGTCCGGGTAGTGAGGTCTCGGTCGATATCGACGACGGCTCGGGCTATTGCCTGTTCGACCTCAAGGCCGTCTTCGCCGATGGCGAATCCGTGACCCAGAAAAGGTTCGACGTCTGCACCGAGCCGTCATGGCGCGTCGTGGACTGAGATGTCGAGTCCTCGGCGGCCCCGCCTGGCCGCCCAGGGACCGCACGTCATGCGAGAATCTTAAGCCGGAATCACACGAACAAGAAATGTAAAGGACTTTATTCCCTATAACGAGTAAATTCTTTCTTCACTATCTACATTAAATGTGATTAGCTCGGCATTCACCACAGAACAAACGGCGAATGCCATGTGGATACAGGCAAGACATATGCTATTGGTCGCGACGCTCGCGGCTTTCCCCGCATTTTTCCTGACAGAAGCGCGTGCCGAGCCCGTGAGCCCGCCCGATTGGTGGGATCCGGCCGATGTGCATTTCACATTCTCCGGCCACATCGGCGGTAACGACACCGATGTCGTGGTGCCGTACCGCCATCCTGAGCTCGGCGGGCAGCTTCCCGGGCGCGAATGGTTCGCCTGGGTCGACGCGGCAAGCCTGGGCGTGGTGATGACCTCGTGGGAGGGATACGACCCCGATACCATCAGGTTCAATGGCTTCCTGGCGCTCGATACGGATTCCTCGCCGATAAGCCCGGTGGCCCCGGCGCTCAACGGCGTCATACGACCGGACGGCGCGGTCTATATCTGCATCTCGTCGCAATTCGATACCGATTGCGATCGCGACGGTGGCGGTCCGGGTGTCGATTACACCTTCTACCTGGCTTTGCAGCCCCTGCCCGACGTAAGCGTTGTCGATAGCTGTGACATCGCCGACAGCGCCCTTGCCGCGGCCGACATCTACAGCCTCGCCGCAACCTATGTGCCCGATGACGCAAATCCGGCGCTCGATGCCATCATGCTCGATCTGGTGATCTGCTACCGCGAGCCCAATTCACGGGTCAAATACCAGATCCTCATGGATCACACGCCGCCGCTCTTCACGGTGGACGGGCGCAGCGACGACCGCAACGGCGACGGCCGCATACGCTCGCGCGGCAGCAAGGGCGATTTCTGCGCCAATACGGCCGACGATGTGGTGACGCTATTGCGCAACAAGGTCAAAGGTCCGGGCAGCCTGATCAGCGAGACAGCGACAACCATCGCCACAGGCTCGGGCGATATCCAAGCCATCCGCCTCACCTTCGAAGTCCTTGTGGACGATCTTCGCGGGGCCGGCGACGAAGTTCATCTGTGGGCAGCGACACGGCGCTCGGAGGTCATTGATCGCGCCCCGAACACCGCCGACGGCGACGGTTGCGACGAGCCGGAGGTGACGTCGGAGGTGATAAGCCTGTCCCTGGTGGAGTGAGGGCGCTCAGACGCCCGCGGCGTAGAGGTCGAAATTGCCGGCCAGCACGTGGTCGAGGCGGCCGCTGCGCCAGCCGCCGCGGGCGTCGCGCACCAGCGGCGAGGGCTGCTCGCGGTAGCGGCGCACGACACTGAGCTCGCGCCCGCCGTCGGCCTCGAGGCAGGCCCTGGCCTGGGCCCGGCGCTGTTCGATGCCCTCCGGCGCCTCGTCCACTGGCTGGGCCAGCACCCGCACATGGGCGTGGTCGCGCTCGAAGCCCTTGTTGCCGCCCTCGCGCGGGCGCTCGAAGACGTGGATGCCGGTCTCCGACGCCAGCAGGCTGTGGGCGCCATAACCGCCGACGGCGAGCAGCAGGCGAAAGCCGTCCTTGCCATCAGCCTCGTCGAGCACGTCGCAGCGCATGCGCCGCGCCCGCGCCCAGCCGCGATACATGGCGGCGAGGCGGCGGGCGAAATCGCTGCCGTCGCCTTCGACCAGCAGGAAGGCATCATGCGGTCTGTTTTGTGCCAAATCCTCGCGCGCGGTCTCCAGCAGGAACAGCGTCTGCGCCAGATGACGGATCAGCTCGGCCGGATAGCGGCTGCGCCCGCCACCCTCCAGGCGTGCGATCAGCGAGCCGCCGCGGCGCACCCCCTGCTCCACCCGGTCCATATATTCCACCGTGTCGAGCACGCGGTGGCGGCCCGCATCGTGCCAGAACTCGGGCGCCGACATGCCCGTGTAATAGGCCTCCTTGCGGCCCCGCCACAGCGCATCCTCGACATGATCGCGCAGGCTCAGATAGCGTGCGCGCAGCACGGCAAACTGGCCGGCGCCGCCATTGGGCTCGGCAAGAATGCTAGCCGGCGTCCAGACAGGCTCGGCCTCGGGCTCAGGTTCGGGCTCAGGCGTCTCCTCCGGCGCGTCAGGATCGACGAAACGGACCTCCAGGCTTTCGTTGTCGACGCCGACGAAAAGGAACTGATCGCCCTCGGGCGCCGTGCGGCCGACGATGGCAAGCGCCAGCGGCGCCAGGAAGTGGCGCTCTATGGCACGGCGCAGGGGCCGCGCCCCGAGGTCGGGCGTGAAGCCGCGGTCGAGCAGAAAATCGAGCGCCGCCTCGTCCCACTCCACCGCCCAGGAGCGTGAGCGCAGGCCACGGCGCTGCAAGACATCGCGCAGCTCGCGCTCGAGAATGCCGCGCATCAGCTCGCGGTCGAGCGGGTTGAAGACCACCACCCGGTCGAGCCGGTTGACGAACTCCTTGGCGAAGGTTTCGGTGACCGCGCGCAGCACCATCTGCGCATCGAAGCCACCCGCCGAGGGCCGGAAGCCCGGGCCCAACCGGCTGTCGATCTTGGCCCCGAGGTTGGAGGTGAGGATGATGATGCAGTGGCGGAAGTCGGTGGTCACACCCCGCGCATCGGTCATGCGGCCATCGTCGAAGACCTGCAGGAAGAGGCTCCAGATGCGCTCGTGCGCCTTTTCGAGCTCGTCCAGCAGGATCACCGAAAAAGGCTGGCGGCGGACCTGGTCGATGAAGGAATCCGTATCGCTCTCCTCGCCCGCACCGAATATGCGCACCAAGCTGTCGGGGGTCTGGAATTCGCTCATATCGAGGCGGATCATGCGCTCGGGCGAGCCGAACAGCCATTCCGCCAGGCTCTTGGCGAGCTCGGTCTTGCCGGTGCCGGTCGGGCCCGCGAACAGAAAGACGCCCGAGGGCCGCGTCGGGTCCGCCACGCCCGCCTTGATCATGGCCACGCGCTCGACCAGGCAATCGACCGCCTCGGCCTGGCCCAGCACGCGCTGCTCCAGCAGCCCGCGCAGGGACTCGAGGTCGAGATGGCGGCGCTGGTCGAGCAGGCCGAGCGGCAGGCCACTGCGCTCGGCCAGGGTCTCGATCAGCGCATCGATATCGAGTCGCGGCCGCTCGCCGGCCCCGGCGGCGACCAGGCGCTGGCGGGCGAGCGTCAGCAGCGACATCAGATTGCCCGGCGGCAGCGCCTCGCCGGCATATTGCCGCGCCAGCTCCCAGGCCTCGTCGACCAGGGCCGGCGCATCGGCGGTGTCGCACCAGGCCTCGAGCCATTCGCGGGCGATGGTCTTGGCACCGACCGCATCGAGCGGCGCCACGCGATGCGCCGTCAGCGCGGCCGACACCGCGGGTTGGCGCTGGGCCAGGCGGTCATAGGCGGGCGGCGTCAGCTCGCCGATCATGGCGATATCGCCGACCTGGACATGGGGCAGCAGCGTATCCAGCGCGCTGACGCGGCTGTTCTGATGCCGCCCGGCAAAGACCAGGGCATCGAAATCGGGCACGAACCAGAGCACCTTGCGGCCACCGCGCAAGGACTCTATGAGGCCGCGCATGCGCTCCTCGAACTGGCCGTACCACATCTGCCCGGCGACCAGCTCGGTATAGCCGGCGACGAAGATCAGCCAGCCGTCCTCGGCCAGGCGGTCGGCCAGGGCCCGCACCAGGGTGGTCTTGCCGACGCCGGGCTTGCCGACCAGAAGCTGCGAGCGCGCCGGCTCGCTGGTCAGGCGCTCGGCCAGGGTCGCGACCGCGTCCTCGAATTCGGCGTAAGCCACCACGCCGAGCGCGCGCTTGCCGTCCTCGGGCTTCCAGACGCTGCCGACGGACGCCAGCAGCGTGGTGTCAACACGCCCCGCCCGCCAGGCTTTGAGGCCTTCATTCAGGGACTCGCGAATGTCCGGCTCGAGCTTGGAGATGAGGCTGCGGACCTCGGTGACCTCATCATTGCCGAGCTCCGCCAGCGCCTCCGCGCCGCCGATCGCCTCGCCGCCGGCAATCCGCGCCGAGAGCAGCGCCGACAGCGAGCTCGGCACGGTCTGCCAATAGAACGCCTCGCGCAAATGCACCAGCAGCGGCCAGACCAGAAGCTCGTCGGGCGGCGTCGCCGCGGCAAGATAGTCGAGCGCGAAATGCAGCGGCCAGGGTTGCGCATTGCCGATGGCCTGGAGAACCCGGTGACGCTCATCGGCGCCATCGCCCCGCCGGCCCAAGGCCTGCGCCGCCATGCAGGAGATGACGTGGTTGTCGCCACGCCAATACTCCGCGAGCCTGCGGGCGTCGTAGTCAGGCCCGCAAAGCAAGGCCACGCCCTCGGCGAAGGGGGCTTGCGAGCGCAAGTCCTCCGCCCGTGCCATGCCCATGAAGAACGGGTCCAGGCTGGCTGCGATCGCGTAGAGCGGATCGGTCGAAGCGGCGCTGGTCGGCTCCGCCACCTCGGGCTGGCGCCGCCGCTCGACATGGCGCCCGGCCTGGAACAGCACCACGGCAACGATGACAGCGATGATCAGCAAGCCTTCCAAAGCTGCGCCCTTAGCGAGCGAGCATGCCGCTCAGTCGCCTGCCAGAATCAGCTGTTGCTCCACGTCCTCCCGGTCGATGAAGCCCAGCAATTCGTCGTGCATCGCCTGATATGTCGTGCGCCGCTCGGCATCGGGAACCACGTCTTCGCTGAGCGTGACCGCCATCAGGGCGCGACGCGCAGCGGCGAAATCCCCGACCCGGCGGTACAAATTGGCGGCCAGAAACTGCAAGGTGACGCGAAAACCGTCGGCAATGCCGGCTTCGCCCAGTTTGGCCTCGATAGCAGCGCGTGCCGTAGCCGCGTATTCCGCGTAGAGATGCGCTGCGCAATGATTCGCCTGCCAGGTCGCCTGAAGATATATCGCCCACAGCTCGCCATCGAGATCGCCCATGGCATCGCTGAGCAAAGCGAAGAGATAGTAGGTCGTATGGGTCTCCATGGCCGAGCGATAGGCCGGGGTGTCGATGATCTCCGCCAGGCTCTCAAGCTCGGCCTCCGAGAAGCTTTCCTTGTAGATGACGAAGCCGTTGGGACAGACCGGCAGGGGCCTGGGAAAGGGCATGTAAGACACCGGCTCGAGATCGTAATGCGCCCCGAACGTCGAATGGGTTCCCAAAACCAGGCCCGGGAAGCTCTCGCCGCCGAGGGGGCAGGTGAAGGTCTTTGCCACGACATGGTCGCCGAGGGGCTCGGCGCAGGTGATTGCCGCGGCCGCGCCGTGGCTGGCGCTGAGAAGGCCCAGGCATAACGCTGCCGCGATGGGGCGGCGCATCAGTCTTGCGTCCATGACAAGCCGTCCACCTTCCAGCCCTCCATGGTGCCGCGGTGGCCGTGCTCATCGGGGTTGCCTTCGAAACCGCCGAGGACGTTGTAGCAGCGCGTGAACCCTGCCGCGGTGACCGCCTTCGCGGCATTTTGCGAGCGCACGCCGGCCGAATGGGGCTATGTGGGCCGTCCGGATCTCACCAATCTCGGCAAGGAGACGCAACTCGTGCCGTGGCAGCTGGGCCCGGGCACGGGCAAGAATGCGGACTTTCTCGATGGCGTCTGCGCCTTGTCCGATAGCAACGACGTGCCGTTGCTTTTCC
>CAZVDW010000129.1:0-2085 GCA_964625645.1 uncultured Rhodospirillaceae bacterium | reverse complement strand
CCATGCCGGAGATGGCGATGAACAGTTCTGTATGGGGGCCGTACGGCATTTATGTTGAGAAGATGCTCGAGGACCAGGAAATGGAGATCGCGCCGGCGGACCACTCACTGGTAATCATGTTGCCCGACAACTCGACCGCTGCTGTAGAGGTTCCAGCGAGCGCGTTTGACTCCGCTGCCACGATGTGGAACCTGACCCAGAAGGGGCTAGAGGAGCTACATGCTTGATACCGAAACTGGCTGCCATTGGTACATCACGTGGAACGATAACGATGGGGATGGTCTTGTATCTGTGAACGACACGTACGAAATCCGCAGCGACAAGATGGGCACCGGCGGCGAAGTCTGCAACCGCGAGGACGAGAACGGCAACGCCACCTACGTAATCGAGTTCTTCGACCTCTGGGCCGATGCATACGTCGATGGTCCCAACCCGGCATTAGCGCCTGGTTTCACGGGGCTGTTTGCGGCCTTTGCCATCGCGGGCCTGGCCGGCCTGCGCCGCCGCCGGCGTTAGCCGAAGCGGTCGCGAACCCGCTCGAAGAGCGAGGGCGATTCGCCGTCCAGCTCACGTAGCTGCTCCCACGCCGGGCGCGACTTACGTCCCGCCTTCGGGATGCGGACGTTTACCCGCACGTGTTGGTCTCCGTAGCGGCCGGCGCGCGCTAGGTCAGGCATCCCCTTGCCGCGCAGCCGCAGCACCGCGCCCGACTGGGTTCCCGCGGGCACCTTCAGCATCACCTTGCCGGCGAGCGTCGGCACCTCGATTTCCTCGCCCAGCACCGCCTGCGCCGGCGTTATCTCCAGCTCGAGCACGATTTCGGTCTCCTGCCGCTGGAAGGTGCGGTGGCGCCGGACGTTGGTGACGACGTAAAGATCGCCGCGGGGGCCGTTGCGCGGGCCGGCCGAGCCCTGCCCACGCAGGCGCAGCCGGTGGCCGTCATCAATCCCGGGGGGGATGGTTAGCTTGATTTTCTTCCGCGCCTCGCGAACGCCGCGCCCACGGCAGCCGCTGCACGGCTTGTCGACAGTTTTCCCGTCGCCGCCGCACTGCGGGCACTCGCCGGTCTGGACCGTCTGCATAAAGCCGCGCCGCTGGACGTGCTGCACCATCCCGCGACCGCCGCACTGGCTGCAGGTCACAGCGCTGCCCCCTTCGGCCGCGCCGCTGCCGGAGCAGTCGCCGCACGCTTCGTCACGCGGGATAGTCACTTGCTGCTCGAGGCCGCTGTAGGCCTGCTCGAGGCTCAGCGTCAGGTCGTAGCGCAGGTCGGCGCCGCGGTTGCGCGGGCCGCGCTGCCGGGCGCCCCCGCCGAAGAACTGCGAGAAGATATCGCCCATCCCGCCGCCACCACCGCCGCCGAAGAGCTGGCCGAAGATGTCGGAGATGTCGCCCTGGTGGGTGAAGTCGTCCCACGAGAAGCCGCCGCCGCCGAAGTTGACCCCCTCATGGCCGTGGCGGTCGTAGCGTGGCCGCTTCTCGTCGTCGGCCAGCACTTCGTACGCCTCGGAGATTTCCTTGAATTTCTCCTCGGCTTCGGACTGGTTTTCGCGGTTGGCGTCGGGGTGGTATTTCCGCGCCAGCGTACGGTACGCCTTCTTGACATCGGCCTTCGACGCATCCCGGCTGACGCCGAGCACTTCGTAGTAATCCCGCTTCGCCATGGCGGCGGCGCTACTTCCCGGCGGATTTAAGCTTTCAGAATTGCTTGCGTTCGAGCATCCGTGAGGCGAGCATGAAGGCGAGCGCCGTCACCGCCAGCAGCACGGCGACCGCCTGCCCCGGGTCAGTTGCGATGGAGACCACGGTGGCAAATTCACCACTCAGGCTCTCGGCGGTCAGCCCTAGGTCGCCGGCTTCTATCCTGAGATACTTCAGCTGCGGCAGCGCGAACGAGCGCAGGTAGTGCATGATGCTGAAGCGTTGTGAATCGCCGCTCGCCAGCATCACTTCCCATACCAGCCAGTAGACCAGTGAGATCGGCAGCGGCCGTTGCACCAGCGCGTTGATGAGCAGGAATATTCAGGTGTAGGCGAGCGACGCCAGCAGCAGCGACCCGAGCACCGCGCCGAGCAGCGGCACGTG
>CAZVDW010000128.1:0-9274 GCA_964625645.1 uncultured Rhodospirillaceae bacterium | reverse complement strand
GAAGGCATTCTGAATACCTTGCTGATGTGGCTCGGCATCATCGATGAGCCGAGCGGCATCCTGCTTTACAACCAGTACGCCATGACGATCACCATGGCGTACATCTTTACGCCCTTCATGGTGATGCCGATCTTCGCCACGCTGGAGAAGATTCCGAAGAACCTGATCGAGGGCTCGAAGGATCTTGGTGTGGCCAATATCGGCACGTTTCTGCGCGTCACCTTGCCGCTCTCCGTCCCTGGCATATTGGTCGGGTTCACCTTCACCTTCTGCTTCGCTTTCGGCGACTTCATCTCGCCCCGGATGGTCGGCGGACCCTATTCGAACATGGTCTCAAACGTTATCTCGACCCAGTTCGGCCAGGCGATGAACTGGCCGTTCGGTTCGGCGCTGTCGATGGTGATGCTGTTCATCGTGCTCGCGGTGATCACGCTGTCGGACCGCTTCGAGCGCGCCGGCCGGCTCGATCTGGGTTAATTCGAAAGAACCGTGATGACCGTTCTCGATCACAACACCGCGCCAAACGGCGGGCCGAAAAAACGCCGCCGCTCGGGTCAAAGGGATCTAAGCTACCGGACGTTGGCTGTCATCACCGGCCTCGTCCTCGCTTTCCTCTACGTTCCGATCGCGACGTTGATGGTGTTCAGCTTCAATTCCAACAAGGTGATGCGCCTGCCGCTCGGCGATTGGACGTTCGAATGGTACGTTAAAGCCTTCTCCAACCCGCAGCTCATTGCCGCCGTCGGCAACAGCGTCATCGTCGCCTTCGCGGCGCTGGCGATCTGTATCGCCATCGGCGTACCGACCGCGATCGCCCTCGCCCGTTACGACTTTCCCGGCAAGGCGATTTTCCGCCGCCTGGTGATCCTTCCGATCACCCTGCCCGGTATCGTCACCGGCGTTTCGATGTTGAGCTTCTTTTCGCAGTTTGGCGTAGAGCTCAGCCTGATCACCGTGATCATCGGTCATGGCACGGCGTTCACCGCGATTGTGATCACCAGCGTGTTTGCCCGGCTGCAGCGTTTCGACCGGCGCATCATTGAAGCATCGGCCGATCTCGGCGCCAGGCCATTGCAGACCTTTTGGCGCGTCACCTTGCCCAACATCCGCACCTCGATCATCGGCTCCTCACTGCTCGTTTTCACGCTCTCGTTCGACGAGATCCCCGTCACTTTCTTTCTCACCGGTCGCGAAAACACCCTGCCGATGTACATCTGGTCGGCGATACGGCGCGGCATCACGCCCGAGATCAACGCCATCGGCACCGTCATCATCGTTGTTTCGATAGTCCTGATTGTCGCCTCGATCATCATCATGACCGAGCCGGCGGAGAAAGCGCACGGGCATTAGCAACGCTTCATGTGCGGCACATAAAACGGAAACGCCACGCCGCGATTTTACCGCGGCGTGGCGCTCCAGATATGCCGGTCGACGAGAAGCTGTCGACCGCTTGGCTATTCCGCGGCCAATATTTCGTTCCAAACCTCGACATATTTGCCGATGCGCGGCGGCAGCTTCCAGAAATCGAGCCCCTCCGCATAGTCCAAATCATCGAGATGGAGGTCGCGCTTGACCTCGTCGGTCAGACATTCCGCGACGGCGGTTGGATTGGCGGCCGAATAGCCGGCGACGCGGACCATGCCGCACTGCCCGTCCGGGCCGGAAATGAAATTGATCCACTGATAGGCGCAGTCGATATTTTCCGAGCCTTTGACGATATTCCAGACGTCCTGCCAACCATCGGCCTTCTCATCGGGCAGAAGCTCAGCCACCGGAACGCCCATCTCCTGGAGCTGGCTGACCTGATAGCCGCCCCAGGTCTCCGAGACCCAGACCTCGCCATTGGCATAGAGCTCGATCAACTCCCCGGCGGACGACCAATAGGTGCGCACCAGCGGTTTCTGCGCGATCATCTTCTGTTTGACCGCGTCGATCTGCTCATCGGTCATGTTGTAGACGTCAAAATCAGCGCCGAAAATGATGCGCGCGGTCAGATACATGCTGGTCTTGACGTTCTGAATGCCGATCTTGCCCTTATATTTCGGGTCGAACAGAACCGTGGCCGAGGTCGGCGGAGAGTCGAATTTATCGGTCCGATACATCAGCGGGATCGAGCCCCACGCCATCGGCATGGACCAAATATTGCCGTCGGACTGCACCCCGGGGTGGTTGCGAAAAGATTCGTAAATTTCGCCGAAATGCTCAAGGCGCGCCGGATCCAACGGCTCGATCACGCCCATGCCGGCCATCAGTTGGCTGTTGTCGACAGCCGGCGAGATGACATCGTAGCCGCTGCCGCCGGCCGCCATTTTTGCGGTTATTTCGTCATTCGAGCCGACATAGGTCGGAACCAGCGTACATCCGGTCTTCTCGGTAAAAACCGAGATGACGCTCGGATCGGTGTAGCCTTCCCAGGTGAGGGCGCGAAGCTCCGTCCCGGCCTGCGACGGCGCGCTGACAAGGGCCGTTCCGCTCACGCCGATGGCGAAACCACACAATGCGGCGAGCGCTGTTTTTCTCAGTGATTTTTTCATCATTCAGATTCCCCTGACCGTTTCATTTGTTAGCTTCAGCTTACGATTTTTTTGTCGTCATGCCTTGGCTTGCCGGCATGGCTCATTTCTCCAAACTAAAGAATAGTGGCAGGCCGACACCAGGGCAAGCGCATCGCGATAGGCCGGCTGATGGCGATGGCGGCGCGATAGCCGGCTAATTCCGCGCCGGGCAAAGGGTATGCATGGAAAGCAAGAACGGATAAGCCGTGCGCCCATATTCGGCGTTCACGTGACGGTGAAATTCGGCGTTTGGGACATGGTGCCGAACGTCCGCCTTGAGTCACGAACTGCCCAAAACACTATGCCGGAATCAGGTCTGTTCAGCCCCCTCATAGCGGACATCAAAATTGGTATCGTCGAATTGGCGCGACAAATGTCTGCTCCACACCTCGCTGCGGAAGTAATATGAGATCGCCGCTGACAGCGGTTTTTAGCCAAAACTGGAAATCCAAAACCCTACGAATTGCCGTTCCGAAATGATCGACTTACGATAGATTTCACACCTTCCACATGATGAGTGGGGGACCAAATGACTCGCAATCGCCCGAGTGTCGTGAACCGAGTCCGGGACATCATTGCGGGCAGAATGACCCCTGAGCAGATTTCCGAAGCCGAAAAACTCGCCCGCGAGTGGAAGCCCAAATGACGGCGAAGGCTGCCCTCCGGAGCCTTGGCGAAGCAGGGCCGGCAAATAAAGCCGGGCCCTCTCGCCATCCCATAAGTATCATTTGTTACTTTTTGTAGTTGTGTGATGAGTATCACTGTTTGTTTTACTCTTTTATATTAATATTTAACCATAACATCGATTTCACCGTGAGTTTTTGTTAACAAAATTAAACGAAAAAGGGGCCCGATTGCAGAGAGGAGCCGGTTGGGACGCCGTGTTGTAGCAACTTCCTGAAGTGAAGGAGTGGAACGAAGGAGTGGAACAATGAAACATCTTACGGCCTTGATCATCGCTGCTACTTTGCTCTCCGTGCCATTCGTGGCACGCGCCGGGGAGGCGCCCGACGCGCAATATGCCCAAAGCGCACCAACGCCCAATTCCTGCGTGCCGCACGAGGTCGCCGTCGATCAGCTGGCCAAGCTGTTCAACGAGAAAGTCATCGGCCTCGGCCTCGGCAAGAACCAGGCGAGCGTCGTCGAGCTCTATGTCAGCAGCCACGGCAGCTGGACCATCCTGGTCACCCTGACCAACGGCATGAGCTGCATCGCCGCCTCCGGCGAGAACTGGACGGCACCGGACGGGCTGGCCGGATTGGCTTCCTGACGCCGGCCTTAATCGGCGGCCAGGCCGCGGAACCCGGCGGCGACGAATGCCGTCATGCGGCGGCAAATCCGATCGAGATTTTCCGCCTTGGCGCGACCCTGGGCGCCGCCCTTGGAGAGGCGGCGGATGCGCCCGGTCTCGGCGAAGGTGATCATCAAGGCGCCGAGCAGAAACTGATATCCATAACCGACATCGCGCCGCTTGCAAGCGGGAAGGGCGCGCGCTATCGCCGCCACATAGATATTCGCGACATCGTTGAACTCCGCCGTCAGCACGTCCATCCAGCGGTCCGTATTGTAGAGCTGGGCGATCAGCCGGGCGTAGGCACGCCAGCCGCGCCCGCCGTCGAGGCTGAGCTCGAGCGGCGCGCGGATGAAGCATTCGGCGATCTCTTCGATCGTCGGCACATCGCCCGGCGCGGTATTTTTCTCGAGCCGCTCCAGCGCCTTCAGGCGGCGTTCGTTAAGCGCGCCGGCGCGCCGCGCGATGACCTCGACGAACAATCCCCGCTTGCCGCCGAAATGATAATTGACCTGCGACAGCGGCATGCCGGCGGCGCCGGTGATGTGGCGAATGGAGACGCCATCGAAGCCGCGCTCGGCGAACAGCGCCTCGGCGGCGTCGAGCAGCTTGTGCCGCGTCGCCATGCCGCGCGGCGTGGCGGCACGCGATTCTGCGCTATCGATTACGCTCTCGTTGTGCATACGGCAGGATCTGAAAATTGATCGAACGTTCGAATTATGTTAGGCCATGCCCTACATACCCCATCGCCGCGATGATGGCAAACCGGCGCCGCTATATTTGCGAGGTTGAAAGATGGCCGCGGGCGATAGCGACCGCAGCACCACCGGGCGCACTACCACCGGGCGGACCACCGCCGGGTGGACTACCGCCGGGTGGACCACCGCCGAGCGGCCCGACGGCAACCATGCCGCGCCGCCCGTCGGCGATACCGCCGCGCCGCCGGATGGCGCAATCGCCACGACGCCGGATGGCGCAATCGCCAAAGCGCGCCGGTTGAGCTTCTGGCTCGACGAGGCGCTGGCCGAGGGTGGCGACGTGGCGGCGCCTCTGCGCGGTGCCGAGAATTGCGATATCTGCATCGTCGGCGGCGGCTATACCGGCTTGTGGACGGCGATCCGCCTCAAAGAGCACAGCCCCGGCCTCGACGTGGCGCTGATCGAGCGCGACATCTGCGGCGCCGGCGCCAGCGGGCGCAACGGCGCCTGCGCCTTTCCGTGGTGGGTGCTCTATCCGCGTCTGCGCGATCTCGTCGGCGGCGACGAGGCGGTGCGCCTGGCGCGCGCCTCGGAAGACGCGGTGGCCGAAATCGGGCGCTTCTGCTCACGCCACGGCATCGATGCCCACTACCATGCCGGCGACTGGATTTGGAGCGCCGTAAACGAGGCCCAGATCGGCGCCTGGCGGCCGACCCAAAGGGCGCTCGAAGAAATCGGCGTCGACGCCATCAGCGAACTCAGCGGCGGCGAGGCCGCGCGGCTCACGGCATCCCAGCATCACATCGCCGGCGCCCTGGTGCGCGGTACGGCAACGTTGCAGCCGGCGCTTCTGGCGCGCGGCTTGCGCCGCGTCGCCCTCGAACTGGGGGTTCGCCTGTTCGAGAAGACGCCGCTGGTCAAACTGCCGCGCCGGCGGCGGCCGTTGGTCGTCACGCCAGAGGGCAGCATCGGTGCCGACAAGGTGATCCTGGCGATCAATGCCTGGTCGGTGAAATTCCCCGAGCTGCGCCGCCGGCTGCTCGTCGCCAGCAGCGACATGATCGCCACCGCACCGATCCCCGGGCGCCTGCGCCAGATGGGCTGGCGGCCGGGGCTCGAGATTTCCGATTCGTCGATGTTGCTGGATTATTACCACGCCCGCCCCGACGGCCGCGTGGTCTTCGGCCGCGGCGGCCTGGCGCTCGCCTATGGCCGCCATGTCGGCACACGCTTCGACGGCCCGTCGCCGCGCGCCGATGCCGTGGCGCGGCGCTTTCGCCAATTCTATCCCGGGCTGGCGGACGTCGCCCTCAGCCACAGCTGGTCGGGGCCGATCGACCGCACGCGCAGCGGCCTGCCCTTCTTCGCCAGCCTGGCCGGGCGGCGCGATATCCTTTTCGGCGCCGGATATTCGGGCAACGGCATCGCGCCTGCGCTGCTCGGCGGACGCATCCTCGCCGCGCTGGCGCTCGAGCGCGATTGTGAATGGGCCAATTGCGGCCTCGTCGGCAGCCGCGAGAAATCCTTTTCCGCCGAGCCGCTGCGCTATGTCGGCGGCACCATCGTGCGCCATGCGGTGGCGCGCAAGGAAGCGCGCGAGGATGCCGGCCGGCGGCCCGGATTTATCACCCGCCGGCTCGCCGGCCTGGTGCCGCGCACCACCGTCGGCGGGCCGCGCATGACGCGCCGGCAGCGGAGCTAGGGCATGTGGCGCGTCGGGATCGATGTCGGCGGCACTTTCACCGACCTCTACGCTTTTCACGGCGCGAGCGGCGCTGTGATTTCGGTCAAAAGCCCGACCACGCCCGACGACCGCAGCCGGGGCGTGTTCGAGGCATTGCGCCGCGCCGAAATCGAGCCCTCGGATATCGCTCTCTTGGTGCATGGCAGCACGACCGCGACCAACGCCCTGATCGAGCGCGATTACCCGCCCGTCGCACTGATCACC
Organism: uncultured Rhodospirillaceae bacterium; assembly: GCA_964625645.1. Lineage (GTDB taxonomy): Bacteria > Pseudomonadota > Alphaproteobacteria > UBA7887 > UBA7887 > UBA7887. The sequence continues at coordinate 2,782 of CAZVDW010000128.1, read as the reverse complement.
ACCGAGGGATTCCGCGACACCATCGAGATCGGCCGCCAGCACCGGCCGTCGCTCTACGATCCCTATCAGAAAAAGCCGGAGCCCCTGATAGCGCGCCGGCGGCGCTTCACGGTGGATGAAAGAATGGCTGCCGACGGCACGGTGATGCGCCCTCTCGACGAGGCGGCGGCGCACGACGTGGCGCGGCGCGTCGGCGAAAGCGGCGCCCGGGCGGTGGCCATCGCTTTCATCAACGCCTACCGCAACCCGGCGCATGAGCGGCGCATGGCCGAGATTCTGCATGAACAATGCCCGGCGCTGGCGATCGCGACCTCGGCCGATACGCGGGCCAAGCACCGCGAGCTCGGGCGCTTCGTCACCACCGTCATCCGTGCCGCGCTGCTGCCGATCATGAGCGATTATCTGGAACGCTTCGAAGCCGCCTTGCGGGCGCGCGGCTTCACCGGTTCGCTGCTCATCCTCAAGGGCAATGGCGGCATGATGCACGCCGATCTGGCGCGCGAGCGGCCCGAGGAATTGATCGAATCCGGACCCGCCGGCGGCGTCGCCTATGCGCGCCATTTAAGCCGGCAGATCAAGGCGCCGCGCATCATCCATACCGATATGGGCGGCACCACCTTCGATACCTCGATCGTCGAGGACGGCGCCGGCCTGATCACGCATGACTATCATCTCGATTGGGATATGCCGGTCATCGTGCCGATGCTCGATATCCGCAGCGTCGGCGCCGGCGGCGGCTCGATCGCCTGGATCGACGATGGCGGCTCGTTGCGCGTCGGGCCGAAGAGCGCCGGCGCCCGGCCGGGGCCGATCTGCTACGGCCTGGGCGGCAGCGAAGTGACGGTGACCGACGCCAATCTGCTGCTCGGCCGGCTCGAGCCGACGCTCGGCGGCAAGATGGCGCTCGACGCCGCCGCATTGCGCCCGGCGTTCGAGGAGCTGGGCCGCCGAATCGGGCTCGAAGCGCTGCAACTGGCCGAGGGCATCATCGCCATCACCTGCGAGAACATGGCGCGCGCCATCAAGATGGTGCTGATCGACCGCGGCCGCGACCCGCGCGACTTCACCCTCGCCAGTTGCGGCGGCGCCGGCCCGATGCATGCCTGTTTCATCGCCCGCGCCATGTCGATTCCGCGCATCACCGTTCCCGCCCATGCCGGCGTCGCCTCGGCCTTCGGCGCCACGGTGACCGACATCCGCCACGATCTCGAAGCGTTTTTCTATCACGCTTGCGACGAAGTCTCGCCGGATGCCCTGAACGCGGCCTATGGCGATTTGGAGCGGCGCGCGCGGGCGTTGATCGCGCGCGACGGCGCGGCCGCGCAAGTGACCATCGAGCGCAGCGCGGAGATGCGCTATGTCGGGCAGAATTACGAAGTGATGACGGCGATCCCGGGCGGCGCCATCGACGGCGCCGGCCTCGATGGGATCGTTACCGCTTTCCACCGCGCGCATCTCAGCGAACGCGGCGTCGCCGAGACCTCGGGGCGCGTCATGTTTGTCGGCCTCGGCGTGAGCGCGGCCGCGCCCGGCCAGACGGCACTGCCTCCGCGCGCCGCCAACAGGGCCGGCGCCACAACCGCCGAGCCGGCGCGGCGCGACGTCTACTTCAACGGCGCCTGGCACGATGCCAAGATCGTGCGCGGCGAAGACATGGCGCCGGGCAGGACGCTGCACGGACCGGCGATCGTCGAAGCGCGGCATTCCTGCTGTGTGCTGCCGCCCGGCAGCAGCGCTGAAATCGACGGCCATGGGAATCTCGTCATCGACATCGTCGTTGCGCACGGGGAGAGCGGCTGATGGCGAAATCCACCGACGCGCTCGACCCGATCACCTTCGAGGTGCTGCGCAGCTTCTTCGAATATACCTGCCAGCGCATGAGCAAGATGCTGGAGCTGACCGCCTTCTCGCCGGTGCTCGTCGACATGGTCGATTTTTCGAACGCCATCTACGACGCCGATCTCAGGCTGGTGAGCCAGGCCGCCAACTGCCCGGTCCATCTGGCGTCGATGCATTTCTCGGCGCGCGCCTCGGTCGATCAGTTCGGCCGCGACAATATCGAGCCCGGCGACGTGATCGTCATGAACGATCCCTATCAGGGCGGCACGCACATCCCCGACGTCGCCTTTACCACGCCGATTTATTTCGACGGCGAGCTGCTCGGCTTCGCCGTCAACCGCGCCCATTGGACCGACCTTGGCGGCGGCGCCGCCGGCGGCTACGGCTTCGGCGCCCATGTCGCCGGCGAGGGCTTGCGCCTGCCGCCGGTCAAGCTGTTCCGGCGCGGCAAGATCGATGACCAACTGCGCCGCCTGCTGCTCGCCAATTCGCGCACGCCGCAATATATCGAGGGCGATATCATGGGCCATATGGCGGCGCTCGGCGCCGCCGAGCAGGAGCTTTGCCAGGCCGCCCGGCGCTATGGCGTGGCGCTGTTGCGCGGCGCCATGGCGCGCACCATCGACTACACCGAGCGGCTGACGCGAAAGGCCATCACCGATATCCCCGACGGCAGCTATGAAGCCACGGACTATGTCGATACCGACGGCTTTTCCGAGACGCCGATCCGCATCCGGGTGGAGATTACCGTCGCCGGAGATTCGCTCAGCGTCGATTTCACCGGCACCGACGGAATCGCCAAGGGCGGCTGCAACTCGCCCTACGCCAACACCTATTCGGCGGTCTATTATTCGCTCAAATTCTATTTGAGCCCCGAGGCGCCGGCCAATGCCGGCATGTATGCGCCGATCGATATCATCCTGCCCGAGGGCTGTTTTCTGAA